>CAILMK010000244.1 GCA_903835275.1 uncultured bacterium
GAAAAAAAATCACAATTTCTTTGCTTATAAAGTCAATAATTTAAAAAAATTGTTAATTTTGCTTTCTGGATCGAAAATAAATCCGTTTATTTGAACGTTCCAAAACAAGACGACATCTGAATGAAAAGATATTTACTCTTAGCCTTTCTCCTGTTTTTATGTAGTGTTGCTCAGCTTCACGCACAGCGTGAGCCGCAGTTTACCAACTACATGGATAACAAGCTGATTTACAATCCCGCCTTCGCAGGAAGCACGGAAAACATCAGTGCTACCATTCTGTATCACAATCAGTGGAGTGATTTCCATAGTTCTATTGATAACAGTAAAGCACCTATAACCGAGACATTTACTATGCACGGTCCTTTAGATATGTTTCCAAAGGTTGAATTGGGTGCCGGGGTTCATTTTTTAAATGATAACCTCGGTTTTGAGCATACTTTCAGCGCAGGATTGGATCTTTCCTATAAGAAGAGGCTTCCTAATCTTGGAACCAATGGAAGTATTCTTTCGGGTGGTTTAAGCATTGGATATGTGCAAACAGATTTGGCAGGGGATTGGAAACCACAAGACCCTAGTGATACCCGCCTTCCGGGTAGCGTATCTGATAAGAGCCCGGATTTTGGATTGGGCGCTTATTTAACCAATCAAAACTTCTATGCCGGAGCATCAGCATTGCACCTTACCAGCCCCTCCCTTACTTGGGCAGGAGGTGGTCAAAGTAAAATCCCAAGGGCATATTATTTCATCGCAGGGTATAACTACTACATGGATCAATACAAACTGGAAATCATGCCGGGTACTTTGATCCGTACGGATTTTGCAAAAACCCAGTACGATATCCATACGATTGTAATGTACAACCATTTTGTTTTTGCCGGTTTGAATTATCATGCTCAGGATGCACTTTCCATTATTGGCGGAATATATATATTGAAGAACACAAAACTTCAGGGTTCTTATGATATAACTACCTCTGATGCAAGTGCATTTGGTGGAAAGATAGAGGTATTACTGAATTATACCTTCAACCTTAACCTCGCTCCGGCAGCACCACTTTATCACAAATCTTCACTTTGGTTGTAAGAAAATTTATTGGATAGAATAAATTTCGAAAAATATCGTTTTATATTTGTAGGGCTTAAACAATAAACTAAAAAAAGAAAAGACGTACTCAAACAGGCTATAATGTTAAATTTAACTATGAAAATGAAGTTTTTAGTCAGAAACGTGCTGGGATTATTGTCCCTTGCTACCGTTATGGGAAGTTGCGGGTTGGGTAGCAGCAAGGGTGAACTTACCGGCGTACCGGGACGTAAGCCTTGGTATCACCCTCAACCTTTTGGTACTATTTACGTGCCAAGCGGGACTTTCCAAATGGGGCAGACTGATCAGGATATACTTGGTTCCATGACTGCGCGTCCTAAACAAGTATCTATCCAGGCCTTTTATATGGATGATACTGAGATCACAAACAACGAATATCGCCAGTTTGTGTTCTGGGTAAGGGATTCCATGGTTGCTAAAACCCTTGGCAATGATTATCTGATTACAGATGATAATGGTAATGAAAGAATTGACTGGTCAAAGAAAATTGACTATGCTGATCCTGAAACTCAAACTTCACTTCAGCCGCTTTACTATAGCGAGCAGGATAAGTTGGGAACAGGCAATGCATGGGATACAAGGAAATTTGTATACGATTACAAGTGGTTAGACCTTCAAGGTGCTGCACAATTGCAGTACAAATTGAAACCGGTTGCCCGCAAACAATTCATTCACTCTGAAAAAGCAGCTATCTATCCTGATACATTGGCTTTTGTACGTGATTTCACGTATGCTAACAATGATCCGATGGCTCAAACATATTTCTGGCATCCGGGCTTTGATGATTATCCGGTTGTTGGCGTAAGTTGGAAACAAGCAGAAGCATTTTGCTTTTGGAGAACCAACTTCCTGAATCAATACTATTTAGAACAAGGTGATCCTGAAGTGGCTCCTTTCATGCTTCCTACTGAAGCACAATGGGAATATGCTGCACGTGGTGGCAGAAGGTTCAGTTCTTACCCTTGGGGTGGTCCTTATACCCGCAATAGCCGCGGTTGTTTCCTTTGCAATTTCAAACCACTTCGTGGTAACTATATAGAAGATGGTGGCCTTTACCCTGTAAAAGCAACTTCTTACTTCCCTAACGATTACGGATTGTATTGTATGGCTGGAAACGTAGCTGAGTGGACTAATTCAGCATATGATGAAAGTATTTACACTATGATTCATGATGAGCAGCCTGATTATGAGTACAATGCTAAGGATGATGATGCTCCTACCCTGAAGAGGAAAGTAGTAAGGGGTGGATCATGGAAGGATGTAGCTTATTTCTGCCAAACCTCTACCCGTTCTTACGAGTATCAGGATACAGCAAAATGCTATGTAGGGTTCCGTTGCGTAATGCAATACATGGGCCGTTCATTAAAGGATAGATAATTATCAGAACAACAAATAACTAGAAAATTTTTCAAACAACTAAACTAAATTAAGAAGATGTCTACAGGAAACAGTTTTTTTCAGACCAGGCTTTTCAAAGTCATAATGAATAAAGTCTATGGCATAGGTGCTGCGGTGGTAATTTTTGGTGCAATGGCAAAGATCCTTCACTGGGCAGGTGCAAACTATTGGATCGGTATCGGTTTGACTACAGAGTCAATGATATTCCTTGTATCCTCCTTTGAACCCCTTCACGAAGATCCGGATTGGACACTTGTCTATCCTGAACTTGCAGGAATGGATCCAAAGAAAAAAGAAGAAAAGAAAAACTTCACCCAACAATTGGATAAAATGTTGGAAGAAGCTAAGATCGAGCAGGCTACCATCAACCGTTTGGGCGATGCGTTCCGTGGCCTTACCGATAATATAGGTAAAATGTCCAATGTGGCTGATGCTGCTAATGCTACCAATGCGTATGCTGAGCAAGTGAAAGTAGCTGCAGGTACTATGGGCAAATTGAATTCATCTTATGCAAATGCTATTGATGCTATCGACAAACTTGGAGCTTCAGGAGTAGTATTAGCCGGTAACCTTACTGATACAGAAGGTGCTGCTGTTAAAATGAAAGACGAGTTCGGTAAACTGAGCAAGAATCTCACGTCTCTTAATAACATTTATGGTAATATGTTGTCCGCTATGAACACTCCTCGTACATAATCCGGATACGTATATATCATATCAAACTACAAATTTGTTTAACCGTTAATTAAAGAGAATAACAATGGGACTTGGAAAGACGAACCCGAAACGACAGATGATGATCAATATGATGTATTTGGTACTGACAGCGATGTTGGCACTGAATGTATCCAAGCAGGTGTTGAAGGCGTTCGAACTCGTGAATAGCGGTTTGGATGCTACCAATACAGCTTTTACAAGTAAGAATAATGTTACTTACGATGCTTTTAAAAAGCAGTTGGATATGGCGGAAGTTAAAGTTAAGCCTTTCTATGATAAGGCTATGACTGTTAAGAATTCGTCAGCAGATATGATTGCTAAGATTGAGGTAATGAAGCAAGCTTTACTTACTGAAAATGGCAGACTGAAAAATGCTGATGACATTTATGAGCATCCGGCTGAAAAGGAAGATATTAAATCAGCTTCCGACCTTGAAATCGGTACTAACTTCTTCACCGGTCCTAAGGACAAGGGTGGGGAACATGGTGCAGAGCTTCAAAACATGCTTCATGGTTATAGGTCTACCATGCAAGGATTGATTGACCCTAATGACAAGGAAAATAATCTGATTAACATTAATGACCAGGACCCTAAGGTAACTGGTGAAGCAGATTTCACAGGTAACAAGTGGGCGCATTATTATTTTGCTGATGTTCCTTTGGTAGCTGATTTAACAATGCTTACTAAAATGCAGAACGATGTAAGGAATACGGAGTCTAATATGATTGCATATCTTTTCAAGAAGATCAATGCAAACGATTACAAATTTGATAACCTTACAGCTATCATCACTTCTCCTTCGCCGATTGTATTGCAAAACCAGGAATATAGCGCAAAGGTTTTCCTTGGTGCTTATGATTCTCACTCCAATCCTGATGTCATTTTGAATGGCCAGAAACTGGAAGTGAAAGATGGTGTTGCTGAATACAAAATAAGGGCTAGCGGAGATGGTGAAAAGAAAATTGAAGGTCAGATCATCGTAACTGCTCCTAACGGAGAAAAGAAGCCTTACAAATTCAGTTCTGCTTACCAGGTATTTACCGGTAGTGCTGTAA
>CAILMK010000245.1 GCA_903835275.1 uncultured bacterium
AAGTATTTATGACAGTAACCTAAAACAATTCATAAAAAAAATAGGAACACAGGCGCATTATGATTCATACGGTAATCTAATCTATAATAACACCGGTTTTTTTAATGGGAATGATTTTATATTGGAATCGATCAACGCACATAGATATAATTCCGATGGCAAGGAAATGATGTATTTTACTTTTGATACGATCACAAAAAAAGGTGAAAAGTATTTGTATACTTATAACTCAAATGGGATCCTTATTGCGGACACACAATTATTTTGGTATGCTGCGAAATCAATTTGGGCAAATGAATCCTATGAACAATGGATTAAAAATAAATTTCAAAAAGACAGTATTTACCTGAAGAAATCCTGGAATGGAACTTGGGTTGATGTTGGCCGTTATCAGTATTTTTATGATTCGTTGTTTAGGCTAACAAAAGATATTTATTCAGATAGCAATAATTCCAGTACTCAATGGATTTATGAGAGCCGCGATTCATTCATTTTAGGTGGAATTGAATGGTATAAATATCAGGATAGATGGGATAAGTCCAAGGTTAATTGGACGCCTTATCAATTAATTACATATGACGGAAATAAAGATTCATTTTGTTATCTGGCTTCCGATTGGAATGCAAGTAGTGGAAAGTATGAGGAAATAATTGATTTGGAACCGGAGTGCTATCAATACGATACTGTTCAACACTTGCTGCATCATTGGACGTATGGCTTTTCCGGTTTGGAAGAAGAAAACTGGAACTATAATAATATAGGGCGTATAACTCATTATGATGAGTATAATTTTTATTGGTATTATCAAAATATCTGGTACTACTATTACCAAAAATACGCATCTATTGAAGAACCTACTAATGTCTTGGGGCAACTTCATCTTTTCCCAAACCCCTCTTCTGGAAATTATACCCTTTCCTTTCCTGAAAATTTTTCAGGAGAACTTATAGTCTATGATTTGACGGGAGCGATAAAATTTCAGCAGAATATATCAGGACAAAATAAAATCAGTTTTGATTTGAATGAACCCGCAGGTATGTATTTTTTGCGGGTCGTTGAAAAGAATACAAATAGTGTTTATACTGAAAAGCTGATTAAATATTGAAATGAGGTCTATCGTCAATGATTCCTTGTCTACCTCCTCACCGCATAAATCAATTCATCCAGGTATTCGCCGTTTTTAAAAATTGTTTTTTCATAGCGTCCTTCCAAAATAAATCCGCATTTTTCAAGTACCCTTTGGGATGCAATATTTGTTCCGAATGCCATGCCATAAATGCGGTTAATATCCCAGGTCTTGTAAGCATATTCAATCAATTGAGGAATAGCTTTGGCAACAATGCCTTGCCCCCAGAATGGTTCTGCAAGCCAGTAGCCAATTTCCGCGTTTTTACAGAGTACATCAGAACCCGGAAAAATACCGGTGGAGCCTACAGGATTTCCATCCTTGCATATTGCAAATACCTGCTGCGGATCTTGCTCATTCACCATGTTGATGAATTTGATTCCGTCTTCCCGAAGGTAGGGTGAAGGATAAGTATTCCGCATATTTGCAGCGATTTTTGGGTTATCACCGTACCTGACCAAATCATCCAGGTCCTCCATAGTCCATTTTCGTAGTGTGATTTCCATAATATGTAAGTTTGATTTTCAAATATAGGATAATCTTGATTTCCCCACAAAATTTATTAAGTTTGCCTTGCTTTGGAAAAAGAACAAACCATATTCAGATATTCAGGGTGGCTGCTCATCGGGGTGCCGCTGCTGATTATACTTGCCGGATACTATTCCGCATTATTGGACCCGGCATTGCATTCAAAATTTTTCCTGCTGGCAGTATTTTTAGTTGGATTCTCAGTTTTGCTATTTTTTAAATGGAAGCAACTAAATGCAGGAATATTGAGGGAGAAAATTTTCCTGTGGTATGCCCTGTATTTATTGATTCTTATCATCAGCCTCGGCGGTACGATTAATTTTGCAGACGGATTATTTGATGTTCTTAAAATTGTTCTTTTTCTCTCTTTGCTCGCAGGATTCTGTACATGGTTCCGGACTAATGAGAAACTGAATTCCGTTCTCGTTAACAGCATTTCAATTTTTGCGCTTATTGCATCTTTGATTGGGGTATATCAATTGGCGGGTATACTGACGACGGGTAAACTGGATCACCTGAGTACGTATCTTATTTCTGCCACTTTTGCGCATCGCAATCTCTATGCTGA
>CAILMK010000246.1 GCA_903835275.1 uncultured bacterium
AAAAAGGCAAGAGCCATATTTTGCGCATCATCCGTGAACTGATCTCCTTCACTCCCACAGGGAAAGGAACCGATATAGCTGAGGGTCTGCGCTATCTTAGCAATGCAATTAAAAAACGTTGCACTTGTTTTGTGTTTTCGGATTTTATGGATGAAGGCTATGGGGATGCGCTGAAAATGGCCAGCCGGAAACATGATGTGATCGGTTTGCGTATTTATGATCCTATGGAACAGGAAATTCCTAATGTGGGCATGATCAGGATGAAGGACGCGGAAAGCGGCGATGAACAGTGGGTTGATACATCCAACAAACAGTTACGCTTTGATTACAGAGCAAGACAGCAACAATTGAATACTTATTTCAAAAATACATTTTCAAGAAGTGGTGTAGATACCATGGAAATCAGGGTGGATGAATCCTATATCCGTGCCCTGCATGGATTTTTTAAGAAGAGAGGAAGCAGATGAGGAGTTTACGAATTACGTCCACGGCGGCGGATACAGATTTACGATTTGGAAAGGTCTTTCGGGGGCGTTTTCTTGCTTTGCTACTTACTGCTTACTACTTACTACTTACTACTTGCGCATCAGCACAGGTAAAAGTTGAAATAGACAGCAATAAGCGCATTGTAGGGGATCGTATTACTGTAAAAGTAACGGGAACTTTTAATAAGAACTCACAAGTATACTGGAGTCAGCCTGACTTGCCATCGCGTAAGCTGGAACTCATAGATTCCGTGACCATTGACACTACAAAAAAAGGCGATGACGTTATTTACAAACAGACCTATCAGGTTTCGGGGTATGATTCAGGTCGGTTTTATTTCCCTTCCATTCAATTTGTAGTAACTGATAAAGGTGGCCAGGATAAAAAGGTAATCAATACCGATTCCATGCCTGTTTATATCAGCCTTGTAAAAGTAGATACTACCCAACCCATCAAGCCGATAAAGGAGCCGGTGGCTGTTCCGTTTACATTCAGGGAATTCTGGCCTTTGCTTGCCTGGATATTCGGTGGCCTGGCACTAATAGCCGCAATAATATTTCTTGTGCGCTGGCTGAATAATGGTGGAAAGATCGAAAAGAAAATCCCTTTAAAGCCTCCGTATGAAGAGGCAATGATTGCGCTGGAGCAATTGCAGAAAAAAAGATTGTGGGAAAGCGGCGATACAAAAGGCTATTATATTTCACTGGCGGATGTATTGCGCAAGTATATCTCCCGTGTCTGGAATATGGATGCCCTTGAGATGACCACTTCCGAAATTATCCGTGCGCTGAAAAAGGAAACCGTCGATAAATCCATCAGGAATGAATTGAAGGGCATCCTTGAACTCGCTGATTTGGTGAAATTTGCAAAGCATAATTCTGTTCCTGATGAAAACATACGTTCCATGGATCATGCCATCAATTTCCTCCGGAATACACGTCCTAAAGAAACCGAACCAGCCGAAAACAACGTAAATTAGTACCCCGTTTTAAGCCGATTCATATTAAGATTAAAAAAATCTGAAATATTTTTTGGAGGGTAACGTTATGAATTTATAATTTGCAAATAATTTCGCGATACGATTTTTAAAAAGAGTTTTTATATTTGC
>CAILMK010000247.1 GCA_903835275.1 uncultured bacterium
AGAAGTAAAATATAGAAGATCAGTTTCATTACCTGTTAATATATTCCTTTATTGGACAAAAACTGTTCCAAAGATGCATCATCGTCGTAAAGAACTTCCCTGGCAGTGCTTCCTTTGCTCGGTCCAACCACGCCCAAACGCTCCATTTGGTCCATGAGTCTGCCGGCACGATTATAGCCCAGTTTCATCCTGCGTTGCAGCAGGGAAGTGGATCCCTGTTGGGTACTGACTATTAAGCGAGCCGCGTCCGCGAAGAGGGGATCAACATCGCCGTCAAAATCGGCGTTCCCGCCGCCGGAATTTTCCTCGGTGTAAATATGCAGTTTATATGGTTCAGGATAAGGCTGTTCGGAAATGAAGTTACAAAGCGTTTCCACCTCATCGGTATCAATAAACGGACATTGTATCCGGATAATATCATTGCCTGCGGAAAAGAGCATATCGCCGCGGCCAATAAGTTGTTCCGCGCCTTTAGAATCAAGGATGGTCCGGGAGTCAATGGCGGAACTAACCTTAAAGGCAAGTCGCGCCGGGAAATTCGCCTTGATGGTACCTGTGATAATATTTACTGAAGGCCTTTGTGTCGCCACAATTAAATGGATACCTATTGCACGCGCTAACTGTGCCAGACGTGCGATTGGTAATTCCACTTCCTTGCCTGCGGTCATCATCAAATCAGCCAACTCGTCAATAACAAGAATGACGTATGGCAGGCGTTTGTGAATGATGGGATCCAATAATCCGCGCTCAATTTTCTTATTGTATTCCTTGAGGTTACGTACCTGTGCATCCTTCAGTTTATCGTAGCGGTCATCCATTTCTACGCAGAGGCTTTTCAGTACGTCCACCACCATTTTTGTATCAGTGATGATCGCCTCCTGCCCGTCCGGCAATTCAGGAAGGAAATGTTTTTCTATTTTTTTGAATAAACTCAATTCTACTTTCTTCGGATCGACCATCACGAATTTCACATCTTCCGGATGCTTTTTATAAAGGATCGAAGCAATGATGGTATTGATACCCACGGATTTTCCCTGGCCTGTGGCTCCTGCCATCAGCAAGTGAGGCATCTTGGCAAGGTCAGCAACGTACACTTCATTTGAAATGGTCCTGCCAAGTACAATCGGGAGATCGGCCGTTGAATTTCTGAATGCTTCGGAGGCAAGAGCTTCCTTCATGGAAACAATTTCAGGATGGCGGTTCGGCACCTCTATACCTACCGTGCCTTTACCCGGCATTGGCGCAATGATACGAATACCCAATGCTGATAAGCTCAATGCAATATCATCTTCAAGGCTTTTTATTTTTGAAATACGAATGCCAGGGGCAGGAATGATTTCATAGAGCGTTACGGTTGGTCCGATGGTCGCTTCTATCTTGTCAATTTTTATTTTATAATTCTCAAGTGTCTCAACAATGAGGTCCTTGCGCTGCTGCAATTCCGCCTCATCCACCTTAGCATTTGTGCTGAGGTGATCGCGCAATAAATTCAGATGAGGATACTTATACCATGAACCAGTATTACTGATCTCTTCTGCCAGTTGTTCATTGGCCGCTTCCTTTGATATCGTCGATTTTGCAGGCGCTTTAATTTCAAAACCTACATTGGTATCTTTATGCGCAACTACAGGAACAGGTTTTGGTTCTGGCTTGGAAACGAGGGAAATTTCTTCTTCCTCTTCTTCGTCTTCTAATTCTTCCTCGTCCTCTTCTTCTTCGTATTCATTCTCATCATCTTCTTCCTCTTCTTCCTCATGCTCAATATTATGTGCTCTTGTATCGGAATCTTCACCGCTATCAGATCTCATTCTGTTGAGGAAAGCAAATTTTGGAAGCATCAGACTCATATTGAACGATAGAACCAAAAATGTAAGTAAGCCGAGCATGAGTAAAATTACCAGACCGATCACTCCGATCATTCCGCGTATCCAGTTTTGCATTTCATTTCCGAATATGCCGCCGACATAATTCAATTCCGGCGAAGTGTTGAATACAAGGCCAAGGGTAACTGATATAAACACTGTAAAGAATAGAAGGATACTGCCAACCCTCAGGAGAGATACTTTCCTTAGTTCAAAAAGTATTTTATATCCTGTCAGGAAAAAAAGCGGTATCAGTAAAAATGAAGATAGTCCGAACCAGTCATGCACAAAAAGATTGGAAGCCCAGACGCCCACTATGCCCATCCAGTTGGAGGTGGTACCGGGTTGTGCTGTTCCAGCCATCCCACCATTAAGCAGGCTTTGATCCGACTGCCAGGTGAAGATATAGCTGATGAAAGCAAAAAACAGGAATATAGAAGAGGCGATCAGAACCAGTCCGCTGATTTTTTTAATTCTTTCCCCATACTTTTCCCAGAAGGTTGGGTCTTCCCCGGTTTTTTGTTTCCTGGGTTTAACTTCCTTTTCAATAGGGGTTGTCCTGAATGTATTTCTTGCCGAATTCTCAGCCATGCGCACCTCTCCGTTATTATCACACAAAAGTAGCGAAAAACCACTGCGTTTTGTTGCATTTTACATTAAAAACGGTGAATTAACATAGATATTGTCTCAATGTTGATTTCTATCCTGAAAAAATAATGAATTTGGTCCTAAAGCTTTTTTATAGGCCCCGGAATGTTAATTACGCTGAAAGGACTAACATGAAAAATAATGCTATTGATGCTGTGTTCTGTATTTCTGTAACTTTGCATTATGTCAACGGGTGGAACCCTCGAGTATTTCCTGATAGAAAAAAAACGTCTGCGCGACCGGAGGTTTATCCTTTTGTACGCGGCTGTTTTTGTATTTATGGTCGTGTATTCCATTACAAATGGTATGCGCGTGGGCATGGCCAGCGATTTTAATGTTTTCTGGAATGCAGGTAGAAATTTTGCCAGCGGTGCTGATATGTACAGCCGCATTGGTGGTGCTGAGCGGTACATATATCCGCCGTTCGCGGCAATGCTGTTCCAGTTTTTCGCGCTGTTTCCATTGAAGGTGGCGGCATCCATTTATACATTCATTAATTTCCTTCTTTTTCTATTATCAATTTCCCTGAGCAGAAATATCCTCGGGCATTTTATTGGCGATGACAGGAAGAAGGATATTACCATCGAAATTATTTTCGGTGTGGCATGTTCCTGTCGTTTTTTCTGGTATCATACTGCATTTGTGCAAATGAATGAATTGATGCTGGTGCTTTGTTTGTATGGTATTCTTGCATCTTTAAAAGGCAGGGAATGGGTGGCGGTTGCCTGCATCATTGCTGCGGCGTTCATAAAAGTATTGCCTGTTTTTTTTATTCCGTGGCTTTTGCTGAGGGGCAACTACAAGACGTTTTTCAAACTTGCTGTTTGTACGGCTGTTTGTCTTTTATTGCCGTGGTTGTGGAGGGGTGGATATGCAGGCATTACAGACCTACATCACTATTACTCCAGTTTTCTGGAGCCTTTTCAAAACGGTAGGGTGGAACCCGAATTTCATAACCAGAGCCTGGCAGCAAGTGTGTATAAGATATGCCTGCCGAACGCTGTAAACCTGCCTTATAATTATCAGTTATTTGATTTGACTGTTTTACAAGCTTCACTGATTTATAAAATAAGCTTTTTCCTGATCGGGGGCTTGTTGCTTTGTTATTTGTTTTGGGAAAAATTTGTACTGAAGAAAAACACTTTACGCGGACTTGCACTAATATTTATTGCCATGCATTTGCTATCCGGCATCACATGGGAATATCATCTGGTTTCGCTGTTGTTTGTATATGCAGTATATGCGTTATACTACAAACAAAAAATGGGATGGTGGAGTAAATTTTTCTTTTATCTTATCGGTTTTTTTATTGTCCTTTTTTCCATTGTTGGGAAGGATACAGTAGGTGATTTTCTGTATCATTATATGGAAGGATATAGCGTAGTTACATGGACGATGGCAATGCTTTTTCCCTTCCTTCTTTTTGTGAAGGAACCGAAGAAAGTTGTTGTAAGCTGATATTTATTCCTTTATGATTTTACTCCAACTTGTTCTGCTCCCGTCAGTAACTCGAAGTATGTAAATGCCCTTTGGTAAATGCCCTAAATAAAGAGTATAGCCATTGTTTAATTTATCTGATTGAACTGAACTTTCAAACACTGCTTTGCCTAAAACATCTGTTATAGTGATTTCAGTTTTGCCTTCAAAGGTATTATTCTGAATCGTTAAACTGGAGATGAATGGATTAGGGTAAAGGGAAATATTTGTCGCATAAGTTTTTTCTACACCTTCAAAAATTAGAGTATCATAAAGAACTCTTGAGTAAGGCATCCATTTTTTGCCGAATTTATATTCAGTATAGATTTCCCAAACTTTAGTATTATTGTAGTAATAGTAACTGCGATAAAATGAAGATTGTACTCCTACACCCGGGCGACCCGGTGGAATGTCATGCTCGGTAGTGTTGTAATATACCTTTCCACTCGAGTCCCTAAAGTAATCCGTTATTTGTTCAGGTATATTGTCATCACAATATTGCAAATGTTGAAACTCTCTTAATTGCCCATTGCTTGCATAAAAGAAAGAATCAAAGATAGGGCATAAGCCAAGACCAAAAAGATCGTGAATATGAATAGAAACTAATTTTCCTGATTTATAATTGTATTTGTTTATGTAAGATGTATCATAATTGCCTTTATACATTACATAATTATAATATGAATCTACTTGTATGCCTGAATAAAAGTACACAGCATTCCCAAGTGTATCTCCTGTTGGATTGGAAATAAACCATTCATAAAGTTTTCTCCCTGCGCTATCATAATTAGGGGTATTATGTTGAAATAACGTCCATTTTAGATTTATAGTGTCGTAACTATAATAGTCAGCAGTTTTATATCCTGTGAATGGCGTTCCGTTATCCATCTGGGCGTTAGCAGTAAAACTATTAAGCAATAGATAAATCAGTATGCTTAGCGATGTAATGTTCTTTGCCATGATTTTCTTTTTATCAAAGATAGCATATTACTGGCGATTCTAAAAGTGGTCCTTGCTTTAATCAAAAACTTCTCAATGGCAACTATATGTAAAGGTTTTATTGTATCCCGGATATCCATTTGATGTACTGGAATAATTGAGTTTTGTTATCTGGCCACCATTAGTTTGATACGTGTAGGTATCAGTCCGGCTAATTGTCCCGGTTTTGGAATATGTTATAGCTTTAGTGACGTTATCAGGTCCCCATGTGCTAATATCATAAAGGGCTATCCGAATATTAACATCAATATTTTTATAAACGATTGCATTGTTATCGTATTCATAAACGGTGGAATCCGTGACTACATTACTGGTATCATAATCTATGACACTTGATACATTCCCGCGGGAATCATACCTGATGCCAATTAAATACAGGTTATTGACAGGGTCAGGATAAGATATTTTGGTGATTTTTTTTGAGGAATTATAAGTATAAATAACTGTTGACTGAAAAGCGCCTGAAAAATCGTAATAATTATTTTCAGCAAGTGTTCCATCGGCATTGTACTTGAATTTTAAGAATTCATAACCATTATCGTAGGAATATCTTGATACCATTCCAATGTTGTTATATGAGATGCTGTCAATTCTTAAACTATCATATAAAGCGGAAGGATCTACATTGGCAATTACCTTTATTCTTTCTATTGAATCATAAGTATATCTTATTTTGGTACCATCATTTCTATACATGGATTGCAAATAACACGTTGGCGTCTGAGTTATATTAGACGTGGTAGTGGATTCTTTTTTCTTACACGAGAAAAGGATTGCGAAACCAAGAAAAAATAGCGATAGAATCTTTTTCATAAAAGCCTCTTTTACGAAAACCAAAATACGTTTATATCCTATTTGCAATTGTATGTATACGTAGTACTATAAGTAACATTGCTTCCGGAGGAATTACCCGAAAAACTCAATGTGCTGACATTATTATCACTTACATCATAGGTGTAGGTATAGTTATCCGTGGATAGGATATTCCCCTTGCTATCGTAGGTTACGATCTTAGTTGGATTATTTGTCCCCCAGTTCCAGTACTTTAAAATTACTGTTTTTAGTGCCGCACCAAGGTTTTGATAAATTGCATTTTTGGAGTCGTATTGCAAAACCACGGAATCCTTTGTTACACCTGCCATTTTACGCACAGCGGAAATTACATTCCCGTTTGCATCATATTGGTATGCTTCCGTGAAACTATTTGCAGCGGTATCATTATCCGTAAATGTTTGCAGGCTTACCTGTTTGGAAGAATTGTAGGTATAGTTACTTATTCCATCAGAAGCGAAAAGAGCATTGTTATATGTAAGACTTGCCAGGGTTCCATCAGTATTATAATCAAAAGTCAGAATTCTGCTGTTCAGGCTTGTCTCATTATCATCATACTGGCTTGCCTGGGAGCCGGTATAGTGAACACTATCATGGTAAATAACAATGGCTGTTCCGTGATGCAGACTGACAAGTTTATTCTGGGCATCATACACATACGTTTTAGTAACGTTGCCTGTTTTAGCCGTTTGCAAATAACAAGTCTGGCTGGTGGTAGACGTAGTAGAAGTGGTGGAAGTAGTAGAAGTGGTAGAGGTAGCAGAGGTTGTAGATCCGGTCGTAGTGTTTGAGTCTTTTTTGCTGCAAGACCAGAACAATAAAATACCCAATGTAAGAAGCAGGAATATATTTCTCATAAAAAATTATTTTAGAGCAAATATATAAATTTATAAACGGATTCTATGAATTGCCTTCTTTATTCCCAAAGATAGCTCAGATAGTATTTGCAAAAGATGCTTCTTCCTGCTGAGCTATTTCATCAGTTTCAAATTCTTCAATATCGTCCGGACGGGTACGATACTGTCCGAAAGGCATAAGCATCAGCTTTGCGAAATTGGCTGTTTCTCCGGTATCCGGATACGTGTCAATGCCCGCCTTTGTTTCCGCCATTTGAAGGCTGGTATAGGTTCCGAACATCCTGTCCCAGATAATGAGTACGTCGCCGTAATTGGTATCGGTATAGGGTTGTTTGTAATGATGGTGAACATGATGAAGAGTTGGGGTTACAAATACAGTTCCAACAATCTTTTCAAGCCTGGATGGTAACTGGAAATTTGAATGTACCACCACATTGGATGCAATTTGAATAAACTGGCGGAAAATCAGTGCCCAGAAGCAAGCTCCTGTAATAAACACCCATACTAACAGGAATGATAAACGGATGAATGTTTCTCCTGGATGTTCCCTCAAAACAGTGGAGGCATCACATACAGTATCACTATGATGAACGACGTGGAACATCCAAAACGTTTTTGCCTTGTGCATTGTAAGGTGGTATACATATTCCAATAAGTCTAGAAGCACGAATGTTGCTATGAATATAAACAGAGCATTGGTTTTCCCGGGAATATGATACAATATTCCCCAATGGTGACTCTCAGTCCAGAATATCTCTTTAGCCAGTAATGCTCCTAATACAAATTGTACAATCCCATCCGGTAAAATGAATAAGGCGTTTACAATTGAATGCTTCCCTTTTTTATAATTGGCAAAAACAGGAACAAGGTTTTCTATGAGCCAGCACAATACAAGGGCTCCTCCCAAAAGAAAAATACGATGCGAATCAGGGGCAGAAGAGAAGTAA
>CAILMK010000248.1 GCA_903835275.1 uncultured bacterium
CCGGTATAATAATTTACACCGCCCATCATAACGAGGGCGAGGGAATCCTTGTGTTTTTCAATCGTACTGAGAATATCTTCTGTGCGCAGGGTCATTTCCCCTTCGCGCGGGACTAATTCAATCAGGCATTCTGCCGGGTCAAATCCATGAAAACGAACCTGGCTTTCCAGAGCATATTGATCCGATGGGAATGCCCCGCCTTCCATAATGATCTTAAATCTTTCTTTGGTAGGTTTGTAGAAGCTCACCATCATGAGATGAAGGTTCACGGTGAGGTTATTCATCACCACGACTTCATGCGGCAAAGCACCGACCAGGCGCGATACGGGCTCTGCAAACATCTTGTGATAATACATCCATGGGTTTTTGCCCTCAAAATGCCCTTCCACACCAAGCTCTTCCCAGCTTTTTAATTCTGTTTCAATATACTCCCGTACCGTTTTTGGCTGGAGGCCCAGACTATTGCCACAAAGGTAAATGACCTCTTTCCCGTTCTTTTTTGGAAAATGAAACAGTTCCCTGTAGCTTCTTAAAGCATCAAGCTGGTCCATTTCAGAGGCAAAATCGGCGGAATTTTCGAAGATCATATTGTAAGAGTATCTGCCTGCAAAAATAGGAAAGACTTGTGAAGTTTAGGGCAATTGCGTGTTGCATTCTAAGGTTTCATGTTATTTTTTGAATAAGCCGCGACTTTAGTCGGGGGCACAGATTTGGTCAGTTAAAAGGGCTTTAGCCCAACGATAATTGCCGGATAGTTGGGCTAAAGCCCAAAGAATATTTTCGCACTTGTCCCCCGACTAAAGTTCGGGGGTTACTGAGCTCAAAAATATCAGAATAGAACAGCCCTGCCCTTTGCAAGAGCAGGGTGATGTTGCGGATGTGAGGATTTCTGCATCAAATCACCGGTTTTACATGAAATTATCAAAATCCTGTCACGGTACATATCCTGACCTTAGTTAGTATTTTTATAGTTAGTACATTGATTATTAATGTGCTAATCCCCTATTGAATCCATGTGTATCCCTCAAAAAGTGAAGAAGAAAGCGGTATTTCTTTCATTAGCACAGGGTAGACTTTCTTCATTCAAATTCAAAAGAGTTGTCGTGGTAGTTTTGGATTACCATTAAGAAGCAACCCAGATGAAACAAACAATCGAAAAGTATATCCTCTTGTTCCTGGTGAACATTTTCATATTCCTAGCACTAATAGTGATGATGGCAATATTCTCCAACAAGGCAAAGGCACAGGTAGTATATGACGGACAACGTCAATACAGGGTGACAGCATACAAGGCGGGTGATAATGCAATTACCAGCCGCTCCAATACCGTGAAGGCATCACCTCCCATTACATTATATGTACCGAATGTATTTACTCCTAATAATGACGGAATGAATGACAGGTTCGGCGTATCGGGACAAAACATAAAGGAATTTGACATGACCATTTTGAACCGTTGGGGTGAAGTGGTATTTCATACTAATGATGTACACGAAACCTGGGATGGAAGTTTTCACGGACAGGTTTCAGGAAATACCGTCTACGTATATCAGGTATCTGCAAAAGGCTATGATGGCGAAGAAGTGACTAAAACAGGAAACGTAACACTTGCACTATAAATATAATACATAACACACGAAGAATAAGACATTAAACAGGCATTAGATAAAACAAAAATAATAATATGAATTTCTCCTCGATCTTTAAAAAAGAAACGAACAACACTATTCCCCTATCCTCACTTAACGAACCGAGTGAAAAATCAATGTCACACTCGGAACAGCCAAACAAACTGATCAAAATCTTCATTGTTGAAGATGATGCTTTGTTTGGAAAGGCGGTGAAATTTTCCCTGGAAAAGAATTTGAATTACGACGTGACGGTATTCACTACCGGCAAAACATTTCTTGAAAGCCTTCACCTCAATCCTGATATTGTGAGCATCGATCACAATCTTCCGGATATGAAAGGTCTTGACCTGCTTGAAAAAATTGAAGCCTATAACTCTGAAATATCCTGTATATTTTTATCAGGACAGGAAGAAGTGGAAGTCGTCGTGCAAACCTATAAAGCAGGCGCGAAAGATTACATTATTAAAAAAGATAATTGCATAGTGGAGCTTACTAATTCCATTCAAAACCTAAGCGCGAATGTAAGTCTGCGCAAGGAAGTGGAAGAACTTAAGAACCGCATTATAGACCGCAGCCGTTACGAACAGATGATAGGTGAAAGCCCTGCCATTCTGAATGTGATACGCATGATGCAGAAAGTGGAAAGAAGCAATATGATGGTCATGGTAACCGGCGAAAACGGTACCGGAAAAGAAATGATCGGAAAGCTTGTCCATTATAATTCGCCGAGAATGAGGGAACCTTATGTGGCTGTTAATATGGCTGCCATTGCGGAGGACCTGATTGAAAGTGAACTTTTCGGTCACGAAAAAGGATCATTCACCGGTGCGGATAACCGCCGACTTGGAAAATTTGAAGAAGCGAACCGCGGAACTATTTTCCTGGATGAAATTGGTGAAATGGATATGTCCATGCAGAGTAAACTTCTTCGTGTATTACAGGAAGGAGCCATTACCCGTGTGGGCGGAAACAAGGAAATACAGCT
The DNA here is from genome assembly GCA_903835275.1 of uncultured bacterium. Taxonomy (GTDB): domain Bacteria; phylum Bacteroidota; class Bacteroidia; order CAILMK01; family CAILMK01; genus CAILMK01. Next base: position 2,617 of record CAILMK010000248.1, read on the forward strand.
TGATGTACGTGTGGTTGCTGCCACCAATAAGAATCTTCCGCAAATGGTAAAAGATGGTAAGTTCCGGGAGGATCTATATTACCGTCTGAGTGGTTTCCCGGTGCATTTGCCGCCATTGCGCGATAGGGGTAACGATGTTATCATACTTGCAAAAAACTTCCTGAAAAATTTCTGTGAATCCAACAAGATGCAACAAAAGTCTTTCACCCGTGAAGCTTTGGAAGCATTTATGAAACATAACTGGCCCGGTAATGTCCGCGAACTGAAATCTACTGTGGAGCGTGCAGCAATAATTGCTGATAAAAACCTGATCCTTATGGATGACCTGGTTTTTGCATCCAGCGCAGTAGCAGCATAACACTTCCCGTTTACGGGACTAAAAAAGGAATTTCATATTCATATATTATTTTTTTGCACTCGCTTCCGAAAGGAGCGGGTGCTTTTTGTTTTAGGGGTTAGTTATTAGACCTCACAGGTTTTCAAAACCTGTGAGGTCTGGGTTGTGCTGATGTTGTTTGATCCCGAAGGGATCACACGTTTATAGCAAA
>CAILMK010000249.1 GCA_903835275.1 uncultured bacterium
ATGATATTACATTCATGTGCATTGCAGATTTCTCCCACCGGAGGTCCCAAGGATCTTACTTCACCTAAAGTTCAGAAGTCCTTGCCTGAAAACGGCACCCTCAATTTTAAGAACACCAAGATCCTTATCACATTTGATGAATTCATCGAATTGAATGATGCCCAGAAAGAGATTGTCATTACTCCTCCGTTTGAGCATCCCGCTACTTATACCCTCAAGAAGCGCACCCTAATCATAGATTTTAAAGAAAACAAATTAAAGGAAAATACTACCTATACTATTTTGCTCGGTAATTCCATCAAGGATCTACATGAGGGAAATAAGCTTGGTGGTTATAATTATGTTTTCAGCACGGGTACTTACCTCGATTCATTTTCTGTGGATGGAAGGGTTGTGGATGCCTTAACACATAAAGAAGGATCGGGTGCGAAAGTATTATTGTATTCTAAAAGCAATGATTCCTCTGTATACAAACACAAACCGGATTATTATGCCGTGGCAGACAAGGATGGCGTTTTCCATGTGGAACATTTGAGAAAAGACACCTTTACTATCTATGCTCTGATCGATAAAAATGACAATCTTCTCTATGACGATGGCGAAGACATTGGCTTTTTAAAACAAAAAGTGGTAACGCATTATCAAGGGAAACCGGATACTTCAAAAACAAAGTTAGATACCACAGTAAAGAAAATTCCGGTTGACCAGACAGTTGTATGGTTATTTAACTCCCCAAGGGAGAAATATAGGTTAAAGGCGTATACATTCAATCCTCCTACATTCGGACTTACCTTCAGGAAAGTACCTGACAATATATCTATCATCGCTCATCAAAACCATAAGGATTTCCCTGTTTTGTGGAAGGAATTCAAGGCTAAGGATTCTATCCAGGCATGGATACCGGCGTTTGGAGATACACCCTTGGTAAACAAGGGTTTTCATTCATTCAGGGAAAATGTATGGCTGCCATCTCATCTGGATACGAATAGTATATCATTGAGCATCATATTGGATACAGTGAAAATTGACACTGTTCTTAAATCAAAGGCCAAGATTGCCAAAGATGTTTTTAAACTAACTACAAAAATAGAAAACACATCGCTTGTTGTAAACAAATACTCATACCCTTTGATTGTTAGTTTTAATTTGCCTGTTGCGAAGGTGGATAAGGATAAGATATTTATTCTTCCACCAGGAGCTAAAAACTCAACGCTTAACAGCTATAAGTTTGCAGATTCAGCACATACACAGCTTTTGCTGGATGCCACTTTGGATCCTGATACTGTTACGAAAATCAGAATCTTACCGGGAGCATTTCAAAGCATTTATGGCACAATGAATGATACCATAAAATCCAATATAATAGCTTTACAATCAAGGAATTTCGGTCATTTTTCAATGATATTACATTTGCCGACGGAAGGGGATTACTATATTCTTCAGGTGGTGGATAAGGATTATAAAGTGTATTACGAAAAAGTGCTTTTATCCTCTCAAAAAATAGATCTGCCTTATATGGATCCGGGAACATATAAATTAAGAGTGATCAGGGATGCAAACCACAATAAACGCTGGGATTCCGGGAATTTTGCAAAGAAAATATTGCCTGAAGATATCTATTATTACCCTGATGATATCATCGTGAAAGCAAATTGGGATATTCTTGATGTCCAGGTTCCGGTTAAATTTTAGTCGAATTTAACATAACACAAGAGAGTACATCCTTTTAAAATCCGCTCTATAATTATAGACGAAATCGGAAATTATTCTTATTTTCGAACATTCAAAACAAGAAATATGAAAAGAACTCTATCTTTAAACACGATGCAGGGTAAGTTTTTCTGCATTTTTATCATGGCAATTTTTGCTATAATCAATGTAAAAGCTGCAGGTTTGAGTGGTAAGTATACCATTGATAAAACCAAGGCGCCAACAGCTACAAATTATATAAGCTTTAATGATGCAGATTCCGATCTGCTTACCGGAAGCCGTGCAAGTGGTGGAACAGCCAATGGCCCCGGTGTCATTTCAGCTGTTGAATTTGACATTGCAAATGGCTTGTACAACGAGACAGTGGATATTACTGCTATTTCGGGAGCATCGGCAAAGAACACCATTACTTTCCGTTCTGCCGGTAAAGACAGCAGCAAGGTAATCCTGATGGATTCCACGGTTGGTGGTTCTTATTCTACTCCCGGATTTGTTTTGCATATAGATAATTCAAGCTTTCTTATATTCAAGCAGATTACCATAATGAGGGGTTATAATTCCTCTATCCCTTCTTACAGTTATGACCATGTAGTGATTATTGACAATATATCCGACAGTGATTCAATTGTAGGCTGTCAGATTTTAGGAGATTTTGCAACTCATCCTAATAATTACGGTGCCCTTGTTTTCTCAGGATATTCAGGGTCTTATACCATTGACCAATATGATGTATTCAAGGGTAATAATATGAAAGGTGGATACTACGGTATTTATCTTCTGGGCGATTTTACTTCCGGGGGTGCTGAAGCTGGAAATGTAATTTCCGGAAATGTTATGGATAGCGTAGGTTATTACGGGATTTTCCTGGAGGTCGAAGATGGAGTTACCATATCAAATAATAAGATCAATATGCCTTATGGATTTTATGGTATTTATACATTCTATCTCGGGTATTCGTATTACGGGGCTAATAACCGTAATATTATAGATAATAATTTTGTTTCCGTGGGTAATTCAGGCTCTCCGTATGAGAATGCCGGAATGATGGTATATTATAGTGACCTGACAGATATTGTTTACAATAACATAAACATTTATGCCAGTGCCAGCCAAACCTACGCAGCCTATGTATATTACTACACCACTACCAAAAGCATGAATTTGTATAATAACAATTTTGTGAATGGTAATACAGGTTCCAGCGATTATGCATTGTATGGGTATTATATTTCAAATGAGGATTATGATAATTTGTTTGGTGGCGGAACCTTGGTAAATTATGGTGGATCCAGCTATACTGACCTCAAGGCCTGGAAAGCTTCAACTACCGGCTTTGCAAAGCATGATGTATCAGTAAGCCCAATTTATGTTTCCAATACAGATCTTCACGTAAATAATCCGGCTATTAATGCTAAGGCAAAAACAATAGCAAATGTAAAGTTTGATATAGATGGTGATGCCCGCAACAGCA
>CAILMK010000250.1 GCA_903835275.1 uncultured bacterium
GATCTCGATGCCATTTATTGTATTTGCAGCTTGTTCTTCTGCCTGCACGGTATAATGACTGATCGTTACACCATTGTAAGTCCTTGCAGCACTATAATAGGATAGGTCAGAAGCATTGGACCAGATATTACTATAGTTTCCGCTGGTTTCCGCACCTACACCGGAATGTACTACTATAAATCCGTCCACGAGTCCGTCACCATCATTGTCATATTTGGAAAAATCAACGCCTGCCGCATGTGCAGCGTCCACGGCTTCACCAACTAGTAAACTTGCTGTTCCATCACCGGTACTGTGCCCGTATGTTGCGAAATCATTCTTCGATGTGTACCATCCAAATATGTCACAACTCAAATTCAGGCTATCAAAGGAATTTGCCCTGTAATAGTCAGCAAATGAATTGGTATTATTGTATCCATGCTGGTTCATCATATTATTAAAATTGGATCTGCTGAATGTTGAATCCTGGTCCTTGAACTGAATTAATAATACAAGTACTTTCCTCTTTCCCTTCTGAGGAAAACGTTGAGAAAACAAATATGGATTTGAAGGATCTGTTGGTTTGCCACCATTCAGTTTATTCATGCCTGTGTTAATTCCAAGCATTGAATTTGCCTTTTCAGTGGAATACCTCAAGTGCTTATTTAGAGAACTTGTATATGAAATTTCATCGGTGCCACGACTATTTGATTCGTGTACCAATATTCCTGAAGGGATTAGATCACCGTCAAATGAAGTTTTTGCATATTCCAGTGCATTATCAGAATTGTGCACGAGCGTAAAGCCATCCATTGTTTCAATATAATGCAATAGGCGGGTTCCAATCATTTTTACCGTTACCTTGCTACCATCCGTCTGGGTATATGCAAAAGGCATCGGATTTACCCAGCAATTGGAAATACCATCATTTTGGGCATTCACAGAAATGTGAAATGCCATAATTATCATAATCGTGTAAAAAAATCTTCTCATTTCTTTTCTTTCTTAAGCGTTCTGTTTAGTTTAGTATATCTGGTCTGTATTTCTTCGAGTTTAGCCCCCTGGTATCTAAGGTGCCTGGTAAGCTTTGAAACGTATTTTATTTCCTTAGCATCCCTTTTGTTAGGGTTATTTGCCTTTTTCCCGGATGGGTCAAGCCCTCCGTTCCGGGTTTGCTTCGCATATTCATAAATGCCTTCCTTGTTCAAAACAACTGTGTATCCATCTATGGTTTCTGTATATTCCAGAGGGAGTGTACCCACTCCGGCAAGTGTTAAAACACTGCCATCCATTTGTCCCAGACGGAATGTATCACCAGATACGTTTTCAATAGGGGTATTGGATTTCTTTTCAGAATTCTGAGCCTTGAGGCCAACTGAAAAAACCGTTAAGACACTAACAATAAAAATTACCTTCACCATCTTCCGCAAAGTTACTAAATTTTTAATATTTATCGTTTACGGGGAGGCACTGATGGGTAAATCAATGTATTTTAGACGATTTTGAGTCTACATAGTTTAATCTAAGCCCCTCTGTCTACAGGATTAATATTGGAATTTGGTTTTTGTCCTTTGTAATTTCCCCGCGCGTATCTTTGCACTATGCGAATTGACATATTGACCTTATTTCCCGGCATGTTTGAAGGTTTCCTGAACCAGAGCATTTTAAAACGTGCCCAGACAAAGGGACTTGCGGAAATATGTATTCATGACCTTCGGAATTATTCCACGGATAAACATGGAAATGTAGATGGCTATGCCTTTGGCGGTGGTGCCGGTATGGTGATGATGGCGGAGCCCATAGTGCTTTGCATTGAGGAGCTTGGCAAGGAGCGCCCTTATGATGAAATTATATTTATGACTCCTGACGGTGAGCAATTTGACCAGCCGATGGCGAATTCGCTTTCCCTTAAAAAGAATATCATCATGGTTTGCGGCAGGTATAAGGGGATAGACCAAAGGGTACGCGATCACTGGATCACAAAAGAGATCTCTATTGGGGAATATGTACTAAGCGGCGGAGAACTACCGGCAGCAGTAGTTGCAGACGCCATCATCAGGTTGATTCCGGGGGTTTTATCCGATGAAAGTTCTGCCTTGCTGGATTCCTATCAGGGTGAATTGCTGGATGCTCCTGTTTATACCCGTCCGGAGGATTTCCGCGGTTATAAAGTCCCTGAAGTCCTTATCTCCGGTGACCATAAAAAAATTGATGAATGGCGTTACGAACAATCCCTCAAGAAAACAGAAAAGAGAGCGAAGGAGTAATGTTCTGATGAGATAATGTGCTGATATGCTAATCGGCCTCATTTTTATGGTAATTTATTGACACATTATCTCATTAGCATATTTGCATATCAACACATCATCCCATTATCCCATTTTGAGCAGTATCTTTGCGCTGCAAACCGTTCTATCGCGCCTGAATAAGGTGAGGAAAGTCCGGGCAACACAGGGCGCCGCACTTCCTAACAGGAAGGTGTTTTAGCGAAAGCGAAAGGCAACGGATAGTGCAGCAGAAAATACACCGCCTAAGTACAGGCAACTGTAACGGTAAGGTTGAAATAGTGAGGTAAGAGCTCACTGGCGAGATGAGTGATCATCCGCCTGGTAAACCCTGCGGGTTGTAAGGCCAAATATACCGACACTTCCGGTGCAAACCGGAATAAAGCTTGCCCGGTTGAGTTCGGAGGGTAGGCTGCTCGAGGCACGGAGTGATCCGTGTCCCAGATAAATGATAGAATCCCGATTTATCGGGAACAGAACCCGGCTTACAGGTTTGCAACAATATCACCTTCTCCCCTCTCTCATAGAGAGGGGAAGCGGGTGCCCATTTAAGACACAATTATTCCAAACAGATATCTCAACAACAGTGAAAAAAATCATTCCCTTCTTTTTTCTTTTATGCTGGATTAACTCCGATGCAAACATTAATGCATTGAAGCTTGAAAAATGGCTAAAAAAAGATCCTTTCAAAGAAAAACTGGATTTCCTCTATAAAAATTTAAAATATTACGATAGCTGGACTTATTACTGGAAGTATGATGTAACCAGGGAAAGTCTAGTAACATCTTTGAA
>CAILMK010000251.1 GCA_903835275.1 uncultured bacterium
ACCAAAAAACCAAGACCGTACGCAAATCCTGTCAAAGACAAACGCATCGCAGAATGCATAGTTGTGGAAACGCTGAAAATTGTAAACGCAAACAACAATGCCTTTTGCTCCGGCGTTTTACAATAACCATAAAAAAGGAATGGCATGATGAATAGCAGTATTGCAGAAACGATACCATAGATACCATGTTCAGCTATCATCCTTGTTACCTCCGTATGAGCCGCGATCTTCACACCAACATATTCCGCACGATAATCCTTTGCCATGCCCGGCCCTACACCAAGAATCGGATATCGTGCAAAAATTTTCACATCTGCCAGGGCGATAAACTCCCGGCCTGATAAGTCTGCATTAATTGTGGCTTCATCAGCAATATCATCACTGGTGCCGGTTGTAGCACGTTTTTTAACTGATTTTTCATACCTGGTCGCCAACGCATTGTTTGTGATTGCATCTAGATAAAGCCAAAGGACTGCTCCCACAGCAATCCCCACAACCATTATCTGAATGATCCTGAAAAATTGCTTAATATTTCCGGAAGAAACTGAAAATATATAGATAGCAACGAATAGTGTAATAAGGGGAGTTATCACCCCTCCTCTCGCAAAAGTTAAAACTGCATAACCCAACAAAACAAACCCAATAATTCTGTCAAGAATAGGAATACTCGTAATCTTTCCTTTTATCATCCATGCAATTCCGACAAGTAAAAATCCAAATCCCAATGCAGTAGACACCTGGTTAGGCCCGAAACCACCGCTTGTGTTTTTGTTTGACGAAAGGTTGAAACCGACTTTTGAAAGATCCGGCATTCGAAGCATTATGATAATTACTGATGCGACCAAAGGACAAAGCAAGAATAAAAATATTCGCATCAGGTGTTCTTTTGAAATGCGTCTTTTATAAGAATAAATGACACTCACAGCTAATACCATGGGACCGGATAAATTAAAAGACAAATTATCCCTTAGTTTATCCAAATCTCCCGTCAACATAATTATTGACGGCAACAAAAGAATAAAATACATAAGGGGTACGCGCCATACATATTGTTTATTTCTTTCAGCAAACATGCCTAACAATAAAAATGTAACAATGCCATACTTACCGAATTCTGAAAACGTATAAGCACTTGTCAACCGCAATACGATTTCCAAACCAGCCAGATAAGCAGCTGCCAGTAAAGCCCATCCATCACTATTCCTGTATCTAATGATTCTGTCTATAGAATAAAAGAAAAACAGATATGCCCAGAGAGAAGCAAAAATATTTGAATACGCCGATACCGCTCCTAATGCAACGTGAACAAAAACCAGAATTATTCTTCCGCGATTGAGTTCTTTCATTTGTCTAAAATTTTAGTGTAAATGATATTTAACTTTGGCAACAATGAAGGTATGGAATATTCCTTGTGTATATACGTGATTGCATTTCCGGCAATTCGTTCACGCAATCCGAAATCGTTAATCAAAAGGAGAATTTTGTCAACATACTCGTCTTCCTTTTCCGGTGCTACAAGAAAACCGGTTTCATTGTTTTTAATCATA
>CAILMK010000252.1 GCA_903835275.1 uncultured bacterium
CCATTCACTCTTTACTGAATTTTTAGGGATAATAAAGTATGGAAATATATTGGTATTGCTGCAAGTCTCATTACTTTTTTCCTGATCATTGTTTTGCTTGTCAGAGCAGTTTGGTTCGCACTGATTTTTGGCAGTTTAGTTACGCTAACAGTTTACCTTTTTAACAACAGCGGAAAAAATGTTGAACGCAGCGGACTTGGTTCTTTGAAGAAATACAGGTTCCTTTTATTGTTGATAATGGCAGCCGTAGGCACGGCTGTATTTATTTATTTCAAACAGGGCTCACTTCAGGTTTTTGAAAAGCAGGGGGCATCAGTAATGGATGCCAGCTATGGTTCCGCAAAAGACAGGAAAGACCTTTGGACGCGCTCCTTTACTCTCATAAAAGAAAAGCCCTTGATGGGTTGGGGTGTAGGTAGCTGGAAGATCCAGACACTTCGCAATTCTGTAAAAGGAACACAAATGCAAGACGCGGTCACCTTTTTTCAAAATCCGCATAATGATTTTATCTGGGTGTTTACCGAAGGGGGGATTTTAGCGCTGGCATTTTATTTACTGATATTTTTAACTGCGTTTTATTACCTGTTTATCATCCTCAAAAAAGAAAACGGAAAAGAAAAGTTGCTTTATTATTTTCTTTTCGGTGGACTTGCAGGGTATATGGTTTGCGCAAGTCTTTCTTTTCCGAGAGACAGAATAGAGGAAAATCTTTTGCTGGTATTTATTTTTCTTCCCATAGTTGTAAAATATAATTCACTTCAGGATAGAAAACCAATTTCAGGTGCAGTATTTTTTCTATTACCGCCTATTGCAATGTTTATTGTGTATGTTGGGTGGCAGCGCTTGCAAAGCGAGAAGCATACGCTTGATGCATTCAAGGCGAAATCTGCACAGCAATGGCAGACTGTCATAGCTGATGTGAATCTCGCGGAATCCCCCTGGTACAAAATGGATCCCATCAGCACTCCTTTGCGCTGGCATAGTGGACTGGCATATTTCAATCTTGGAAGGAAAGATGAGGCGTATACGGAATTCATGAAGGCATACAGAATTAATCCATACCACGTCCATGTACTTAATAATATCGGGACCTGCCTTGAGTCAATGGGAAAGCATGATGAAGCAATTGCCTGGTACCGGAAAGCACTGGTTATAAATCCTGTTTTTGAAGATGCACTTTTGAACCTTGCTGCTGTACATTTCAATCTCGGACAGGTGGATACTGCAGCGGCTGATGTTGCACGTATCCCGGGTGATTTTACTGATCCGAAAGTCAGGCAGTTTATCCTTGTTATTGTTCCGGCAAAAGTTAAACAAATGATTGGTTTCGGATGGCCGAAAGAGCATGAGGAATACTTTGAAAAAGTGGCTGCCTCCCCTGAAAGATGCCTGAGAACGTTCACCCTTGCCCGAGATTATCCCCAGAGTTTGCGCCGGCAATTGGAGATGGAAGCGCGCGACAGCACAAAAATTATCAATCATTAAAGGTTAAATAAAATCATAACCTATTGAATGTTAGCAAAAAAGCGTTATCGCGAATTTTTTGACCGCTTCTTTTCAAAATCTCTATTTTCTTCGTAATTTGCTGCCAAATAATTGCCATGAAGCAGCTCCTTTTAATTTTTTGTTGTCTAAGTACATTTGCTGGTTCGACCTTTGCCTCCGGTGATGTAACGGGCATCGCACCAAACCACGCGCAGGCAGGCACTTCGCTTACCGTTTCCCTGAGTGGACAAAATGCCTTTTTTAATACGGGTACTACCACTGTCTGGCTCAGCCAGGGTACATCCACCATTATCAATGCAAGCAGCGTAACATACAAAGGAAGCGATAGTGCTTCTGCTTATTTTAACATTTCTTCTTCTGCGCAAACAGGAGTATATGATGTGAATGTAGAGAATTCTTATCATGGTATTTATACCACTCTTGCCAGCGGATTCAGTGTAACATACACTGCCAATCCCCACCTTACTTCTGTAAGCCCTTCCAGTGCAAAGCAAGGACAAACTCTTTCGGTTTCCCTAAGCGGACAGAATACAAACTTTACCACCGGAACCTGTACCGTATGGTTCAGCCAGGGTACAACAACGTATGTCACCCCTTCTTCAGTTACTGTCAATAATGATAATTCGGTTTCGGCCAGCTTCTCAATTCCTTCCAATGCTACATTGGGAACGTATGATGTAAATGTTGCCGATGATTATGATGGATTTGTTACCTCAAAAAGTGCATTTGTTATTTATGCAGTGCACAGCCTGAAAGGTAAGATAAGTACATCAACGGGTGTTCCGCTTACTGGTTCATGGGTATATGCACTACAAGTTAATAAGAGCGATTCCACAGTTAAGGCTACCGATAGTACGCAAACTGATGCGAGCGGAAATTATAACTTCGCTGATATGAATAACTGGTCACCGTATATTTACGCAATGCCGGATTCTGCTAATTTCCCGAATGAATTCCCGACGTATTATGATACCACTGCTTACCTGAATAATGGTACACAAATTACCTTATATGGTGGAAGTAATACGCTTTCTTTCTCCACGCTATATGGAGCTAATCCCGGTGGTTCCGGTTTCATCGGTGGGAAAATTTCATATTGTACAATATGTAAAAAATCAGGTTCTGTAGCAAATTTAAAAGTGATCCTCACAAATGCAAGTGGGGCAATTCAACACATAACCTATACAGATGCAAATGGAAATTTCTCCTTTGGAAATCTTTCCCTTCAGAAATACATGATCAGGCTGGATATGCACGGTGTTGATAATTCAAATGCTCCATCTTTAGATCTGAATTCATCTTCTCCCGGAAAAAGCAAATTGAAATTTGTCCTTTATCCAAACTCACTTGCTATTGATACAACAACCGGAATCAGTTCTGAAAACGAACAGCGTTTCAACGCTTCCGTATATCCTAATCCTTTCGGTACATCACTCGGGCTGCAGTATACACTGGAAAAATCTTCCGTTGTGTATCTGAAGTTATATGATGCTACCGGACGTGAAGTATTCAGGACAAATGAAGAAAGGCAATCTTCCGGCCAGCATAGCATGAGCATCAATGCACTTTGTTCCATCCCGGTAGGAATTTATTTATTGGAGCTCCATGTAGACGGATTCCTTGTTCATAAAAATGTAGTGAAGTATTAGATTTAAATATTAAATAAAAAAAGGCTGCTTCTGTTTGAGGCAGCCTTTTTTGTTTGTGCTTAGACATGCCATTTCTTTAAGAAATGGCATGTCTGTCCTGCTTCGTGCGCGCCGCGGCGGATTCAAACTCGCAAAATAAAATTCATATTTTCCGTAACATTTTAATCACCTTTGTATCTAAAGGAGGAATTTAACAAAATCTAAACAGTATGAAACAAGTTTTTCTATGGGCAGTAGTAGCTTTATTGTCTTTCTCAGTAAAGGCGCAGAATGTAAATTCCTTCAGTGTTGTTAAGTCAGGACATGGTAAGCAATCAGTAATACTTATTCCGGGCTTTACATGCTCCGGAAGAGTATGGAATGAAACAGTAAAAAGCATAGGTAACAAATACACCTGCTACACTATTACATTTGCCGGATTTGCAGGACAGGCGCCACAGGCAAATCCTGAATTCCTGCAATGGGAAAAAGACCTCGCGGCATACATACAAAAAAACAAAATTGACAGACCTGTAATTATTGGCCATAGTATTGGCGGAGTAATGGCATACTTACTTGCTGCAGATTATCCTGATATGATTTCAAAGATAATTATAGTGGATGCGCTGCCATGTTTATCCGCTATGTTCAATCCTGCTTTTGTGGCTAATGAACAGCCTGATTGTAGTATGTTCGTGACTAACTTCAAAAGTTTAAGTGATAAGGATTTTGCAAGTAAGCAGAAACAATCCATACCTTCAATGATGGCTGATTCCACTATGCGGGATACCGTAGTAAACTGGTCAGTAATTAGTGACAGGACAACGATGGGACTTATTTATTGTCAGTTTATCAATACAGATGTTCGTGCTAAACTGGCGAATATAAAATGCCCTTCACTGGTGATGCTGGAGCCAAGTTTCAAGAGTTATGAAGCAGTACAAAAACAATTTGAATTATTAAAGAATGCAAATATCCGGTATGCTAACAAAGGGCTGCACTTTATTATGTATGATGATAAAGACTGGTATCTTGCGCAGGTAAATGAA
>CAILMK010000253.1 GCA_903835275.1 uncultured bacterium
AAACCCCAGAATTTATCACGCTCGCCAAAATTTACAGGACCTTCCATGGCCTGCATTCCGCGATCTGCCAGCCATTTTTTACAGGCATCAAAAAGCATGAAGGCCGCTTTTTTATCATTAATACATTCAAAAAATCCCATGCCACCACAAGGGTATTCCATGGCAGCAATGAGTTTATTATTTACAAATGCAGTTACGCGGCCTATGCAATTTCCAACATCATCCACCAGTATCCAGCGGATGGCTTCTCCATCGGTAAATGATGGATTTTTTTCAGGGTCAAAAACACCTTCAATATCCTTTTCAAGCGGCGGAATCCATTTGGAAATATCCTTATAGATAGCAAAAGGCAGCTTGTGGAACTGCTTTTTTGTTTCTGTATCTTTTACCTCTATAAGTTTCATAATTTTTTCATCTCGTCCCTCGTCTTTCGCCACTCGCCCCTTTTTGCGTAATTTTGCACGAAGATATACAATAGACATTGAACTCACTTAAAGGTAAAACAGCTATTATCACCGGAGCCTCCTCAGGAATAGGCAAAGCGTGCGCCATTGCATTGGCAAATGAGGGCGCGGATGTAGTTCTTGCTGCCCGAGATATGGAGAAACTTCAACAAGTGGCTGATGAGTGTGCCAAAGCCGGCGTTAAGGCAATTTCTATAAAGGCGGACGTAGCCAGCGAGGCTGATTGCCATAAACTCATTGACGCGGCTGTTTCCCAATTCGGGAAGATTGATATTCTCATAAATAATGCAGGGATGAGTATGCGCGCCACATTTGAGGAAGTGGACCTGAGCGTAATGAAAAAACTCATGGATGTCAATTTCTGGGGAACTGTGTATTGTACCAAGTTTGCCCTTCCTTACCTGCTTAAAAGCAAAGGGTCTGTCGTAGGAATTTCCTCCATTGCCGGATATAAAGGATTGCCGGCACGTGCAGGATATTCAGCATCCAAATTCGCAATGAATGGTTTTCTGGAAACCCTCAGGATTGAGAATATGAAAAAGGGCTTGCATGTCCTTATCTGCGCTCCCGGATTTACTGCATCCAATATTCGCAATACGGCATTAACCAAAGACGGTTCCGCTCAATCTGAATCTCCCTTGGATGAAAGCAAACTGATGACTGCCGAGCAGGTAGCTGCTGAAGTTATTTCCGGCATTAAAAAAAGAAAGAAGATACTTACGCTTACTTTTATTGGAAAACTTACTGTGCTGCTCAATAAATTCATCCCGTCTTTCATGGATGGAATGGTGTACAACCGCATGGCAAAAGAACCCGATAGTCCTTTGAAATAAAAGGCTGTAAGGCTTTGAGCTAAGTCCCCCTTTGAAGGGGGCAGGGGGGATGACAAAACGGAATAACAAGGTGATACACGAAAACAATAAATACAATAGGGGTCTTAAAAGTTATGCCCGTGAGCATCGTAATGAAAGCACAAAGGCGGAAATCCGTTTATGGACTGAGCTTTTACGCAATAAACAGATGCTTGGTTATTCTTTCCTCCGTCAGCGTCCGATTGGAAAATATATTGTAGATTTTTTCTCAAAGGATTTGAATCTTGCCATTGAAACTGACGGATTGACTCATCATGATGAAGAGGTTGTGAAGAATGATCTCCAAAAGGAAAATTATCTTATTGAAAATGGATATTCCTTGTTGAGGTTTCAGGACGATGATGTGATGAATAATCTAGATAACATCAGAAGAGCTATTGAAAGTTGGATAAATGATTGGAAAGAGAAAAACGGTTTGTAGCTCTTTTAAAAATACCTGTCATCCCCCTGCCCCCTTCAAAGGGGGACTGCGCTTCGCGCAAACAGCAAATGAATTTACCCACAAAAAAAACCCGGCTTACGGGCCAGGGCTGAATTATATAAACAAACATGAAAAGACTTAGTTATTTGCAGGAACTGCGATCAAAGCTGCCTTGGCAAGTTTCCTTTGGCGAATAGTTCTAACTGCGAATCCGATTATCATTAGAGTTATCATTGTTCCTTGCGTTTATTGTGATTCAAAGATGCGACGACTTGGAGTCCGAAAAAAGCCGGAATTAATGAACGGGGGAATTGGATTAATAAACGGAGGAACCAATTGAATAAAATGTACCGACCTTTGATTTACTAACTTTAAAAGCTTACTTGTATGAAAAGGGCTATTATTCTGGGCTTTACGCTGTGTTTAACATATTGCATAAATGCGCAAATCACAACTAACTTTACTATAAACACTAAAAAAGACCGCAAACCCATCAGTCCGTATATTTATGGATCAAACGGGCAAAGTCCGGACAGGGATGAGAATATTACGGCACGTCGCCTGGGCGGAAACCGCTTGACGAGCTATAACTGGGAAAATAATTTCTCAAATGCGGGCTCCGATTATATCAACGAGAGTGACAATTATATGCCTTATATATTAGGGCTTTCATTGGGTCAGTATCTCACTCCGAACAGTGTATTGAAAACCTTCCATGATACAACCGTTGCCATGAATTGTTATGGCTTACTGACTCTTCCTATGGCGGGTTATGTAGCACGTGACGGTGCAGGAGTTGTCACAGCATCTCAAACTGCACCTTCATCGCGTTGGAGGCAAGTAGTCAATCAAAAAGGATCTGCCTTTTCATTGACTCCGGATACCGCGGATAAATTTGTCTATGTGGATGAATGTATGAATAACCTGATCAATAAATATGGAAAATCGTCCACTTCAACAGGTGTCCGCGGATATGAAATGGATAATGAATGGGCCTTATGGAAAGCAGGGGATTCACTAATGCATCCCAAACAGCCGACTGTCGAGGAAGCAATCAGGAAAGCAGTGGCATTATCCTCTACAATAAAAAAGATGGATTCTACCGCGGAAGTTTTCGGTCCGGTAGATTACGGATATACTTCATTTCTATCTTTTCAATTTGCACCTGACATGAGCAGTTATTCCACGTATGGAAATTTCGCTTACGCTTTTTTACACGGTATGAAACATGCATCCGATTCATTGAAACATCGTCTGCTGGATGTGTTTGATGTGCATTGGTATTCTGAAGCAGGAGGATTGGATAATACCAATACCTGGCAGGGAGTAACATCCGGGGTGAATGACCGCGGCGTTGCCATTGCACGTATGGAGGCGCCGCGCACTTTGTGGGATTCCTCCTACGTGGAAAACAGCTGGATAGGGCAGTATTACAGTCCATGTGTTTATATCAAGGCATTGCAAAAGGGAATTGACTCCTATTATCCGGGAACAAAACTTGGATTTACTGAATTTGGATACGGTGGCGAGGATCATATTTCCGGTGGAATAGCCGTGGCAGATGTATTGGGTATTTTCGGAAAATACGGAATTTATTTTGGCTCCATCTGGGGACCGATCAATCAATATATTTCATCAGCGTATAAGATATATAGAAATTATGATGGCAAGAACAGCACATTCGGCGGAACACATATTTATGCTTCTACCAATGATAACAGGACATCATCCATTTATTCCTCGCTTCAAAATAATGACAGCACTGTGATAAATATCATTGCAATGAATAAAGACTACGATTCATCCCTGAATGCAAATTTCACTATTACGTCAGATACTAAATTTACCAAAGCCGATATTTATGCATTTACATCTGCTGATACGCTGATTCATCATATAGGAAGTATCAAAAATATCAGCGGTAATCACTTTACTTATTCTATTCCTAAACTTAGTGTATATCATTTTATTCTTTCAGGGGATTCAGTTATTAATGCTGTCAATAAAGAGAAAGTTAGTGATGACAACGGAATAGCAATTTCACCAAATCCTTCCTCCGGAATTTTCAGCATCAGGTCCACTGAACCCATGGGGCAAAAAATCCTTGTAACAGATCTGACAGGAAGAGTGATTCTATCATCGCTTATTTCAACAGATCATGCGTATGAGACGACTGTTAATTTACAAAACCAACCCTCAGGATTTTATCTGATTCATATCATCAGCTCCAAAGGAGAATTGGTGAGGAAGCTGGTGAAGGAATAAATTTTTCCCAGCGGAGTCTCTCGAAGTATGGATTGTGAGATGGCGAGGACTCCGCGTGCATTTCGCAGAGTCCCGCTGTTCTCAATGCCCGCCCTTCCGGAGACTCTGCTGGAACAATAAATAAAAAATCGAAGATTTTTTAACTCCTCCCCTGTTTTTAGGGGAGGTGCCCGAAGGCTGGAGGGGTTATACCCACAAAAAAAACCCGGAACTTACGGGCTCCGGGCTGTGAAACTATATTATAAACAAATATGAAGAGCTTAGTTGTTTGCAGGAACTGCGATCAAAGCTGCCTTGGCAAGTTTCCTTTGGCGAATAGTTCTTACTGCGAATCCGATTATCATTAGAGTTATCATTGTTCCTTGCGTTTATTGTGATTCAAAGATGCGACGAGATGGCACCCGAAAAAAGCCGGAATTAAGGAACGGGGGAATTGGATTAATGAACGGCGATTGATGTACGATTTACTCCGCCGCGGCGGATTGGATGTACGATTTGTAGAGACGTAATATATTACGTCTCAATTCACGTCCAGATTCTATTAGCCGTTGCATGCAACGGCTCTACAATAACCCAATGACTACTTCTTCGGGCTATCATGCCCCATCTTTTCCCTTTTGGTTTTCATGTACTTGGCATTGAATGGATTGGATGCTATATGAAGAGGGATCTTCTCAACGATTTCCAGGCCATAGCCTTGAATGGCAGTACGTTTGGATGGATTATTACTGATCAGTTTCATGCGGGAAATACCCAGGTCGCGGAGGATTTGGGCGCCAACGCCGTAATCGCGCTGGTCGCTTTTGAAGCCCAGAGAAAGATTAGCTTCCACGGTATCAAGTCCTTGCTCCTGAAGCTTGTAAGACATTAGTTTATTGATCAAACCAATGCCGCGACCTTCCTGCTGCATATAAAGAACCACACCTTTTCCGGCTTTTTCAATCATTTGCATGGCTGAATGTAGCTGACCGCCGCAATCGCAACGGCAGGAACCAAAGATATCGCCGGTAGCACAGGAAGAATGCACACGAACCATGATCGGTTCACCTTCTTTCCATTCTCCTTTGATGAGTGCCAGATGGATCTCTCCCGTAGTGGTTTGCTTGTAGGCGCGAAGGATGAAATGTCCCCATTCGGTAGGCATATCCACTTCAATCATACGTTCAATCAGGGATTCGTGTTGCAGCCTATATTCCACCAGATCCTTGATCGTGATGAGTTTAAGATCGAATTTCTTCGCGATCTTGACCAGATCGGGCAAGCGCGCCATGGTGCCGTCATCGTTCATGATCTCTACACAAACACCTGCTGGTTCAAATCCTGCCATGCGCGCCAGATCAATCGTCGCTTCGGTATGTCCGGTGCGGCGCAATACTCCGCCGGCCTTCGCTTTCAGCGGAAATATATGTCCCGGCCTGCCAAAGTCAGCAGGTTTTGTATTCGGATCTATCAGGGCGAGAACGGTTTTAGAGCGGTCGTGTGCGGATATTCCGGTGGTACATCCATGACCAAGCAAGTCAATACTTACAGTAAAAGGAGTTTCGTGGGAGGTTGTATTATCGATCACCATCAGGTCGAGGCCCAGCTCCTCGCAGCGGCTTTCAATCACCGGCGCGCAGATCAGTCCGCGGCCGTGTTTGCTCATAAAATTAATGACATGAGGGGTAGTATGACGCGCCGCGGCGACGAAATCGCCTTCGTTTTCGCGGTCTTCATCATCCACAATGATGATGATCTTACCGTTTTTGATGTCCTCAACGGCAGATTCTATGGAATCGAATTTTATTTTTGAAGCCTTTGGCTTAACGGTACTTACTTTTGTCTTTGGCATAATAGTAAAGTTCTTCCCCGATGAACGCAATTATTGTGCAAAATTACTGAATAGTGCCAAGCTAATATAGTAATAGGGTAATAAAGTGAGGGCGTGATGACGAAATGACATAAATCTAAATTTCACTGGTTCTACGAGAATTTTAGTGGGAACTCATAGATTTGCATCAAATATATAACGAAACTTGGAAAACACGAAATTTTTTAGCGAGTTGTTGAAACTCGGGGAAGACTGGCAAATAAA
>CAILMK010000254.1 GCA_903835275.1 uncultured bacterium
GCGCTATCTGCGGAATAGAATTCAATGTAAAAAGCTGGAAAGATATAGATACCGCTCCCGGGAAATGTTTCATCTTCCAATCACCGAAGAAAAATCTGTTGGGATAAAAGAAAGACCTCCCTTACCTACGATCATTTTCTATTTCTGTTTTAAGTAAAACAAATACTATTTTACAAAAACAAAAAAGGCCACCCTTGCGGGCAGCCTTTCTATATTTATATCCAAAATCTTTTAATCCTGGAAAATGATCTTTGTTTTTGGCAGCATCTTGTAAAGGTTGGATTTTTCCCTGCCATCGGCGGGAGCACTTGGTGCACCACCCATGTTTGTGCTGGATTTAATTACCAGTTCGTCCAAACCTTTCAATTCATTCAGTGACGGTATAATGAAGCGCAAAGCATCCGAAGGAATAGCAAGCCTTCTCAAGGTCCTTGCTTTTTGTAGCGCCGAACCCAGTTCATTGTAGTCCCTTAATTGCATTCTTGATAAGTCAAGGTCCTGCAAGCTACCTACAGTCAATAACTCGGAAGGAAGTGTCTTAAATGCAGCACCGAAAATAAGTCCGCGCGGCTGTAAAGCCATCATGGATTCTATAGTGATTTTGGTATCCGTTACATACAAATACAGATCCTTTTGTCCTTTCAAAAAGTCTTCACATATCTTGCGGTATTTAATGGTCAGTGAAGGCTTGCCGGGCATTCCCGTCAGCACCTGGTAGATATTACGGTAATCGTCATCCTTCTGGCCATAGACATTCCATACCTTGAGGGATTTTATAGCCCCGAATCCCATGGGACGAGGTGTACCGGTTTTACCTGTAAGCAAACCTGAAATTTCAAGTTTCTCCAATCTATTCAGTTTTCCAAACTCAGCAAAATCCTCGTATTTCATGAAAGCATTCGGAAAATCAACTTCCCTGATATTAGGCAATTTGCCAATAATATCCTTAATGGTAGTGCTTTGCAACATAGCTGATTCAACAACTATTTTAGCAAGGTTAGTAAGTTTATCCAATCCGCTTGGAAGGTTTGGATTCCTGTTGTTAAGGTACAATTCGCGAAGATTCTTAAACTCAGGTATTGCATTGGCACCTGTTTCAAAAATAACAATCCCCATACTGCTCATACTGGCTGGCAAGGCTTGAACCATCGCATCATTGAGGCGTAGTTCCTTCAAGGATTTTAAAGCGCTTATACTTTCAGGGATTGTGTTTATGGCATTGCTATTAAGATCCAGTACCTTTAGGTTTGCCAACTTGTTTATATCAGCAGGAATTTTTGAAATTCCAAGGTTATGCAAGTGCAATTCTGTAAGATTTGCAAGACTCAGGACGCCCTCACTAATCTCAGCACCTTTACCTGCAGGCATAGACGGAGGAGCCATTGGCATAGGAGGTGGCGGCACATCATCAGGCATATCAGCACGCATTTGCGGCATCATTGGCCTTTGCGGTTCCGGACCATTTATTTCAAGGTATTGCAAGTTGGAAAGTTTTTGAATTCCATCGGGAATTTTACCATCTCCGCTCAAAATAAGTTTATAAACCTTGGCGGGGCTTTTCATCGCTTCATC
Organism: uncultured bacterium; assembly: GCA_903835275.1. GTDB lineage: Bacteria > Bacteroidota > Bacteroidia > CAILMK01 > CAILMK01 > CAILMK01. Next base: position 1,573 of record CAILMK010000254.1, read on the forward strand.
AATAGCTGTGAAAACCGGTTCCTTTGATAAAGCTACGGAATCCAGCAGTTTTCCAGCTGGAGCTCCGGGTTTCATCGCGGCCTGATTGCCCGGGGCATGACTTCCCGGTGCAGGCGGGGTATGAGGATTGGGTTGTCTTTGCCCGGGAGCATTTTGATTCATCTGTGGCTTCGGCATCGGTTGCGATCCCGAGGCATTCTGTGCCCCGGCACCGATGTAGCTAAGCATCCCGGCAGTAAAAATAAATAAGTGTAATTTTTTCATATTCATAATTCTCTCATTAAAATTTCAGGCAAATTAACATAATTTAGAACTCTAAAGCCAATGCGTTTTCATTCATTTTCTTACAACGCTTCGTTGATTAAGTGTAAATTTGATTACAATATTCATACCAATATAATCATGCGCGAAGGAGATGATGCTATAAAAGTACTTGATAAAGAATTTGTTAAGCATATAAACAGTGATAAAATCCAGGCAAAGGTCATTGAAATATCAGGCAGGATCCAGGCAGATTATTCGAAAAAAAATCCTCTTTTTATTGTCGTGTTAAATGGCGCTTTCCGCTTTGCAGCGGATATAATCAGGAATCTGGACATGGAATGCGAAATATCTTTCGTCAAAATTTCATCCTATAAAGGCGACGCATCCTCTGGCGAAACGGAGTTTTTAATCGGATTGAATGAAAATATAACCGGGAGATATGTCATTATTATTGAAGATATTGTTGATTCCGGACTGACCATGTACCGGCTCATTTCCAAATTAAGCAAGTCAAAACCTGCCGATATCCGCATTGCTTCCCTCCTGCTCAAGCCTGCCGCCCTCCAAAGAAACATTAAGGTGGATTATCCCGGATTTGAGTGCGAAACAAAATTCCTGATTGGGTATGGTTTGGATTATGATGGCAAGGGCAGGGAGTTGAATGATATTTATATGGCGGTGTAGAGGCTTTTTCTAATTCTAAGTGTGATCAAGGAAATTGAATCATCAATTGCTTCCTTTTTCTTTTTTCTTGATAAAAAAGAAACAAAAAATCAAGGCTCTGAATGAAATAGCTAAAAATCTTCCCGCCCGCAGCTAAACAAAACCAAACTCGCTGCTTGAATCATCACTAACTTGAGCTTCTAAATGCTCAGACAAGGTTTTGTTTTTAACGCCCAACCCTTCAAGATTTTTTAGGCTATTTAATTCAAGGCCTTTCTGAAACTCAAAATCTATTTTTAAATTTTCGAAGAAAATTGGGAAGCGTTGGGCATGACGCGCTTTGCTGGGTCGCGTTGGATTTGAGGGAGGGAGTCGGCGCGTCTTGATTTTTTTGTTACTTTTTTCATCAAGGGAAAAAGTAAGGCTAAGTAAAATCCTGACCTAAAGCATAGGTCAAGGCATACATTATCCACCCAAAATCCGTAACTTGCACCCTTATTTATTACCGGAATATTTATTTTGTATCATGCTTAATATCATCTTATTCGGCCCTCCGGGCGCAGGCAAAGGCACTCAATCTGAAAAATTGATCCACCAATATGGGCTTCATCACCTATCCACAGGGGATCTTTTACGCTCGGAAATTGCAGCAAATACGCCTTTGGGACTGGAAGCAAAGAAATTCATGGATGAGGGGCAGTTAGTTCCTGATTCCGTGGTGATTGGCATGATAGAAAACAAACTGGATGCAAATCCAAATGCTGCAGGATTCATTTTTGATGGATTCCCGCGCACAGTGGCACAAGCCATTGCGCTGGATGAACTGCTCATCAAACACGGTCACCCTATTGCTGCGATGGTAGCTATGGAAGTGCCACATCCTGAACTGGTGGCGCGCCTCATCAACCGCGGACTCACCTCCGGCAGAAGTGATGATACCGAAGAGGTCATCAATAAAAGAATCCAGGAATACGAAAATAAAACACGCCCGGTTGCTCATCATTATGAAGGGCAACATAAATACTCTCCAATCAATGGCATTGGGGAAATAGAAGAAGTTTTTAACCGCATTATTGAAGCGATCAATAATGCCAAATCAAATGTGACTGCATAGTAAAAGCTGCGTTTAAGGGCAGTTTTCTCCGTCACGTTTTTATTCATTATCTGTGTCCGATACTAATTTCATAGACTACGTCAAGATCTGCTGCCGTTCCGGTAAGGGCGGCAAAGGCTGTACTCACTTTTTCCGCGATAAAATGAACGATAAGGGCGGTCCCGATGGCGGCGATGGCGGGAGGGGCGGTAATATTATCCTTGTGGGGAATAAACAGCTCTGGACGCTCCTCCATTTAAAATACCGTAAGCACGTTATTGCTGATGAAGGTGAAAACGGCAGCAAAAGCGGTAAAACCGGAAAAAGCGGTGAGGACATGTTCCTTGAAGTACCGCTTGGTACCATAGCAAAGGATGCTGAAACCGGCGAGATCATGTTTGAAATTACCCATGACGGGGAAACTAAAATACTTACGCAAGGAGGTCGCGGCGGACTGGGCAACCAGCATTTCAAATCGCCTACCAAGCAAATGCCACAGTATGCCCAACCTGGAGAACCCGGTAAGGAAGAGTGGAAAATCCTTGAACTAAAAGTTCTTGCCGATGTTGGTTTGGTAGGATTTCCGAATGCTGGAAAATCAACCTTGCTTTCGGTAATTTCTGCGGCAAGACCGAAAATAGCTAATTATGCATTTACTACTCTGGTTCCGAATCTGGGGGTCGTGGAATACCGCGATTTTAAATCCTTCATCATGGCGGATATTCCGGGTATCATAGAAGGAGCCTCTGAAGGGAAAGGATTGGGAGTACGTTTTCTCAGGCATATAGAACGTAATTCCATTTTGCTCTTCATGATTGCTGCTGACAGCAAGGATATAAACGCCGAGTATGAAGTTTTGCTGAATGAACTGGAGAAATTCAATCCGCATTTATTGCACAAGGAAAGAATGCTTGCCATCACAAAATCCGATATGCTGGATAATGAACTGATGAAAGAAATTGCGAAAACTCTTCCTAAGATACCATCGGTATTTATTTCCTCCGTTACAGGTTTTGGAATTCCTGAATTGAAGGATATGCTGTGGGAGAGGTTGAATCGCGAATAATTCAGTAAACAGTTAACGAAATGCACTCTGTCATTCAGGAGCAATCTTGCCACTGCAAGTGACGAATTTAAGAAGACGTAGGAAATCTAAATTCCAATCTAAAATATTATATTTGCGTTATGGCAAATAAAAAGAAGCCTGTAATAGCAGAAGAACCTGAGATAAGCTATTCTGCTACCACTGAGAAAAAAGGACTCCGAGTGTTTTCTTCTTTTGAAGAAGAACAAGCAGCCACTTATCAATACTGGGCAAGCCTCACCCCTATTGAGCGTTTAAGAGAGCATTACATTTTGATAACGTCAATATATGCCGAAGAACTTAAACATAATCACCCGAACAATCGAATTTACTTTGATTCATGAATTTTCTCCTGCCAAGCCATAAAGCTTTATTAATTGAATTAATAAACGCAAAAATTGAATTCATTCTTGTTGGTGGTTATGCGGTTATATTTCATGGATATTTGCGAACGACAGGTGATATGGATCTTTGGCTTAAACCGGATAATTCTTCGCGTGATAAATTATTGCCATTATTGAAAAAAACAGGCATTGAAGAAGCTGATTTGAGCGTTTTCAAGGACCTTGATTTCAATAAAATGATTGCATTTCATCTAGGTCAATCACCTGAAAGGATTGATTTTCTAACCAAATTGTCCGGACTTAATTTTGATGACGCTTATAAATACAGTTCGATTTTACCACTTGGAGAACTTGAAGTACATGTGCTAAAATTAAACGACCTAATTTTGAATAAGTTAAGTAGCAACCGGATGAAGGACAAAGCTGATGTCGAAGAATTGCAAAAAATATCTTCATCATCAAGAAGAAAAATTAGTTAATCATCCTATCCATTACTTCAATTTGAGCTCTTTTCATTGGCTACTGATGACTTCATACTGCCAACTCTTCCGTAACTTTGCAGTATGATTTCCATTGCCAAACTGTCGGTTCATTATTCTGCGCGTTATTTATTCAAAGAAATTTCCTTTTTGATCAATCATAATGATCACATTGGCCTGACGGGCAAGAACGGAGCCGGCAAATCCACCCTTTTGAAGATCATTTCAGGCTTGCAAGAGCCTGACGAAGGGGAAATTGCAAAACCGAACGGTCTTACGGTAGGTTATCTGCCACAGGAAATGGAGCACCAGGGCGGAAAGACCGTTTTTGAGGAAGCATTAACCGCTTTTGGGGAATTGCTCGAACTCCAGAATAAGATCAACCACCTGACGGATGAAGTAAGTCACCGAACCGATACCCATACTGATGCTTATATGGACCTGCTCAACGACATGCACGATGCGTCCGAGCGCTTTTCCATGATGGGTGGGTATGATATGGAAAGTGAAGTGGAAAAAGTCCTTCTGGGCCTTGGATTTATGCGTACTGATTTTGTCCGCAATACCGATGAATTCAGCGGAGGCTGGAGAATGCGTATTGAACTTGCAAAGATCCTTTTGCAAAAACCTCAGGTGATCCTCCTCGATGAGCCTACGAATCACCTTGATATAGAATCCATCCAATGGCTGGAAGAATTCCTGAAAACCTATACAGGCGCTATTGTTCTTGTATCGCATGACAAGATATTCCTCGATATGGTGACCAACCGTACCATTGAAATTGTTTCAGGAAAAATAGACGATTACAAGGCGAATTATTCCAGATATTTAGAGCTGCGTGAGGAAAGAAAAACGTTACAAAAAGCTTCTTACGATAATCAGCAGAAAGAAATAGAACACCTTGAAAAATTCGTAGAGCGATTCAAAGCAAAAGCATCCAAGGCTACGCAGGCACAATCGCGTGTGAAGGCATTGGAAAAAATAGAACGCATAGAAATTGATGAGGAAGATCATGCAGCGATGCGTTTCCGTTTTCCTGAACCTCCGCGTGCGGGTGCAGTGGTGGTGGACTCAAAAGATTTGAGCAAAAGCTACTGACAGAAACACGTTCTTGATCACCTGGAATTTGAAATTGCCCGCGGCGAAAAAATTGCATTCGTAGGGAAGAATGGTGAAGGTAAATCTACCCTATCCCGCATACTTGCCGGATTGGAAAACTATACCGGTACCCTGAACCTTGGTTACAATGTACACATAGGATATCATGCGCAAAACCAGGCGGATGTATTGAACGGAGAAAAAACAGTTTTCCAAACCATAGATGATGAAGCCGCCGGAGAAATGCGTACGAAAGTACGTGCATTGCTCGGTGCTTTCCTATTCAGTGGAGAATCTGTTGATAAAAAAGTAAAAGTACTTTCCGGAGGAGAAAAATCACGCCTGGCACTTGCA
>CAILMK010000255.1 GCA_903835275.1 uncultured bacterium
ATACTACAAGGCAATGAATATTTCAAAGATTTCAATCACATTCATGTTTGCATTTTCCTTGTTTTTAGGATCCTGCAACAATAGCACATCAACTGCTTCCGCAGAAGGGAAAAAAGAAACCACAGAAGAAGAAAAGATACCTGAAACGCACATCAAGGCACAAAGTGATGCCCTGGATATTCCTTACACAAAATATCTTTCCCTCAAAGATGGCCTTTATCAAGGTGATTTTGAAAAGGTGAAATCCTCAAGCGGTGAAATGAAAACTTCCATTGCAGGAATTGACACAAAAAACATTCCTGCGGAAATGAGCGACAAATGGAATGCCCTTTCAAAAAAGCTAAGCGATGATCTTTCAAAAATAGAAAGCGCAAAAGATATTGCAGAAGCCCGCGTTGCTTTTTCAACACTTTCAGAAGTTATGGTGGATGCTGTAAAAACAATCGGTTTGAAAAAAGAGAAAGCATTTTTGCAACACTGCCCTATGGCTAAGAACGCAAAAGGCGAAGAGGGAGCCGACTGGCTGGATAAAGACCAGGCAATTTCCAACCCATACTTCGGTTCAAAGGATGAAATGAGAGGATGCGGGGAAACTAAGGAAAGTTACAAGTTTGAATAACTTGTAACTTTACCTAAAAAACCAAAAATTAAATTCCATGTATTCAAAAGAATTCAGGCTTCTACTATTTATACTTGGAGCATTCTATTTATTATTCCTTTTTATTTCCCCCACGTCAAATTTTTATTACGATCAATATTGCTGGGTGGAATGGACCAAATTTATTCACAATAAAGGTCTGGGAAATGCTTATGATTCCTTTACCAATTATTCCCCGGCATTCCTATATGTTCTTAAATTTTATGGATGGCTTGCAGTATCAGATCAGGTCATAACTGACAACATACATTATCTTCGGAATATTGTTATTATTTTTGATATCGCCGGCATAATTTTGGCGGCCCGTATTTTTCAAAAGTTCAATATAAATCCCCTTTACAGTCTGTTAATATTATTTAACGTTGGTTATCTATATAATACTGCAGTATGGGGACAAGTAGATTGTGTTTATTCATTCTTTGCAATTGCTGCCATATATTTTGCCCTGAATGGCAGGATAGTTTTAGCTTGTGTTTTTGCGGTTTGTTCATACAATCTCAAGCTGCAGTCAATCATTTTCATGCAGATAATTGCATTGTTACTGGCACCACACATTATTCATTCAGGGAAAAAAATATTGACTATTATTTTATCCGTTTCAATAACTGAATTAATTATTTTCCTGCCATTTATCATCCAGGGACATTTCAATGATGCTTTTCACGTCTCCTCCAGGCAGGTAGATGCCTATCCAATGATTAGCATGCATGCATTTAATCTCTGGTATCTTTTATTTCCGGGGAAAGATTGTGTCACGATTTCCGATTCAGGGACATTTTTGGGAATTACTTATAAAAAACTGGGTGTGTTTTTATTTTTCCTGAGCTCATTTATTGCGCTCCTTCCATTAATATTGAACGTCATTAAATATGGAAAGACATTTATGTCGATAGAAAACCTTATTCTTACATTGCGGACTTCACTTATAATATCAATAACTTTTTTCTTTTTCAATACACAAATGCATGAAAGATATTCCCATCCCGCCATTATATTAGCAGGAATATTGTTTTTCCTCGATAAAAACTACACAGTGTGCATTTTATTATCTGCAGCATACGTATTGAATATGGAATATGTTATCCATTCACTCCGTCTCACAAACTATAATACGTTCATATTTAATCCTTCATTTATTGCAAGCCTATATTGCATTTCCCTGGTACTTTTATTTATCAGGCAATACCGAAAATATTCATTAACATATGAATTGAATGACCTATTCCAAAGAATCAATAATTTAAGAGTATTATCCAAAAAGACAACATAGGAAACCCCTACCTTTCCTCTATCTGTCCTTTCTGAAGGAAAGGAAACCATCTTGTCAGAAAATCTTCAGATAATTCAGGGGTTGATGATAAGACCGCGATAAGATATGTATTGACTTTTCCACTTACAATTTTCACCAGTTG
>CAILMK010000256.1 GCA_903835275.1 uncultured bacterium
AAATAGGGAAGCCCTGAAAAATGTACTTCAGGAAAAATTTCTATTATTTGATTCAGGACAAATAATGGACAAAATCGAAGAAAAAAATATCCCTGCCGGCATCGTAAAAAATATCGCGGAGGCGCTTGCAAGCGAAGAAGCTTCCAGAATAATTCTCACTTCCGGAGCAATAAAGGGCATTAGTCAACTGGGTTCCGGAGTTACAAAAAAGACAATTCCAATCATACCACCCGCGCTTGGTGAGCATACCATTGAAATATTGACTGAATATCTGCATCTTGATCAATCACAATTGATAGATTTACAGGAGCGTAAGATAATTCTTTCTAAAAAAATGAACATATAGTTTTAGAATTATACTATTTATACGACTTTTGCACAAAATTTTATGCAATGAGCTCAAAACGTACTTATGACCTGTTCAAGGTTTACCCTCTGGGTAATTTCTTTATCTGTGTATTCCTGTTCGTAGGTTGCATTGCCAGTTTCTGGTATTTTCACCGTCGTACAAATTCCTATGCACACCAAAGGGAAGAAGGAATTGATGTTATGGCACCAACCTATCAAACTCCAAATGGTGAAAAACTGGACAAGGAGTTACGTGAATCCAGGATGAAAGCTCCACAAGGAAAAACTGTAAAGCCTGAAGCTGCCGAAACTAAAACTGAAGAAGGAACAAAATAAAGAATACTACCAATGATGAAATCAAGAATATTTTTAGCAATTGCTGTTGCAGGTTTGTTTCTAACTTCCTGCCATTTCACTTATCGCGCAAAGGCTGATGAAATTGCAGTTCCTTTGATCCGTGCATTACAGGATAACGATGCCAGTGAGGCTTTTTGCCTGATACCAACAAAGGATGTAATTGATGAAGTGGTAACCAATAATGCCGGCATCATGGGCAATCCATACTATAATAAGTATGCTACGGATTACCGTACTGAAACTTTGAAGGCAAAAATTACTGCCGATTTTGATATAGCCAATACCATCACCAAAAAAGATGGACTGGACTGGAGCAAGGTTGAAATAGGAAATACCAATACCGAGGAAATGAGTGTTGATGGTGCCACGTTCAACCGGGTGACTGTTAACCTACGCTTCGGCACTACCGAATACATGCTTGCATACAATGCAGTTAAATCAGAAAGCCGCGGATGGTTCCTTGGTAACGATGTATACTTCGGGAAACCAATTGTAAACGTTAAGAAATAAGATTTAAAAATATTTAGTATCAAGGCCCCGAAGAAATTCGGGGCTTTTTTTTGCCTAAAATTTATTAATTATCCAAAATTTAATTAGTTTATATATTGTAAATCATTTAATTATTATTTTTAATATCTAATGCAATTTCCAAAATGCTAATAATATGTCCTTTTTTGCTGTGCATATTTTATAAATCTTTGTATCGTGAAAAAAAATATCAACGAACAACTAAAATATAAAGTTATGAAAACTCTACAGCTAAAGATTTATAAGAACTTTTTACAATTGCTCGCAGCCCTGATGATGGTTACGTCCGCTCATGCACAATTGAGCGGTACGTACACCATTGATCCATCAAAAGCGGCATCTTCTTCAAATTATACCAGCTTCAACGATGCTGATTCGGACCTTACTTATGGGTCACGTGCTACAGGTGCAGTTGCAAACGGGAAAGGCATAAATGGAAATGTTATTTTCAGGGTAGCTGATGGTACCTATATTGAAAATGTATTGATCAGTAATATCTATGGAATGAACTACGTTAGGTCAATCACCTTTATATCTGCTTCCAAAGATAGCAGCAAGGTAATTCTTACCGATCTGAGCCCAAAAGTATATACCCTGGCAATTGATAGTACCTCTAATATTTCATTTAAGGATATTACCATTCAACACACGAATACCAATGGCTCTGCCGTATATCTGGGAGCCAATATGGGTTATACAAGTTTTACGAATTGCAGGATCATAGGCCGAAGTAAAGCTACAAACATCAATGAAAATAGTTTGATATGTTTTGGTGCCCTGGACTCCACTATAAAAATAAAGAACTGCCTGTTTAAATATGGCTATTATGGAATTTATATAAATAGCGCCTACGGATGCACAGACACGATTGCAGGGAATATAATAGATAGTGCAAAGTTTTGCGGCGTGTACATTCAGCAACAGCGAAGAACCCTCATAGAGCATAATATAATTAGCAATATAGACAGCGCGCTGGGAGAAGGAATTCATTTTTACAACGATAAGGACCTCATGGCTATTGCCTATAATAAAATTGACATGCCAAATGGCGGAAGGGGAATTATCATTGATTCAATGTTGAATGTATACGGAGGTACAAATCGAATCATTTACAATAATACGGTTTCTGTCAGGCCTACACTGCACACTGTGAATAGTGATAATGCAGGTATCTATATGAAGAATGCCTATGGCGCTACGGTTGTATATAATTCTGTTTCCATATATGGGACAGACTCAATTTCAACAGGTGTATATGTAGATAGCGTACATTATTTTGCAGATAACTGTATCGCAAATTTTGCACATGGATATGCAATGCAGATAAAAAAGGAAGCATTCTTATCCGATTACAATGATTATTATACCAAAGGGTCCGTTTTGGTAAGGCTTGGTTCAGTTAACTACAGTAAACTCCTCATGTTTCAAATTTATAATGCTTCCGATTATTATTGTGTAAATGTGGATCCTTTGTACACTTCCAATACAGATTTGCATGCCAGTGCACGGGGTATAAACAACAAAGGAAATGGCTTTACTTCCATAGTGACCGAAGATATAGATGGTGATGCAAGAAGTTCAACTACTCCTGATATTGGCGCGGACGAATTTACACCTTCCAGTTGCCTTTCCGGAACGTATTCCATAGGTGGAGGTGGAACATACGCAACGTTCAATGCGGCAGTAACAGATTTGAAAACATCCGGTATATGCGGTCCTGTAGTATTTAATGTGGCAAGCGGTACATATAACGAAAGGATAAGCATTCCTTTCATTACAGGCAGTTCTTCTACGAATACAATAACATTTCAAAGTGCATCGGGAGATAGCACAAAAGTGATTTTGGATAGTGGAGTTAGCCTTTCTGCGGGCTACACGTATATTCTCAAGCTTGATGGAGCAAAACATATTATCATCAAAAAGATTACAATATCCAGTTCGATCTATTCTAATGGGGGAAATCTGATTGAGCTTTCAAATCATGCAGACAGTAATTCTTTTTTAAATAATGTTATTGCAATCAGGGACACGAATACAATTTACACCGGTTTGATAGACGAGACTGATACTTCAGGTTGCAGCAATATTACTATAGCCGGTAATCATTTTATAAGAGGATACGTTGCCGTTGACCTTATCGGTGGAGTAGTAAGTTCCAGGACGGGTTATGGAAATGTTATTCAACAAAACAATTTTGATAGTGCAAGTTACGCAGGAATTTACGTTGGCTATCAGGACAGCATTAAGATTTTGGACAATAAATTAAATGTTCCCGGACGTTATGGCATTTATTCTCTACTAATTAAAGGCAATCTTTCCGGACTGGATAGCTCTTATATTGCGAATAATTTTGTGAACTTAACAAGTGATCTTGGGTATGCATTTTATGGTTATTCCAATGACCGTTTGAATATATATGATAATACGTTTGAGATTAATAGTACTTCATCAGCTAGCTACGACTATTGCCTATATTCATATGATTACATCACAACTCATGTTACTAATATTGTAAATAATGTTATGTCAACAAGTGGTGGTGCAACACCCGTTTACATGTATAATGTTCACCGCTCCGATTACAATGATTATTATACAGCACTGGGTACATTTTCCCTGTCAACCCTTCAAAGCACCGGTACGGATTCCAAAAGTCAATATGGAAATCCAAACCTGGCAAATATTGCAACAGGTGATCTTCATGCCACTTCTTCATCTGCTGTATTGATAGGAAAAGGTGATCGTGTAAGTTTTGTTACCACTGATATTGACGGGCAGCTGAGAAGCACTACGCACCCTACCATTGGCGCAGATGAATATAATGGTCTTACCTGTCTTTCAGGAGTGTATTCCATAGGTAGGGGTGGAGCCTATGCAACTATTAAAGATGCAATCAATGATCTTCATACTTACGGTGTATGTGGCCCGGTAGTATTCAGTATTGCTGATGGTACCTATACGGAACAGGATAGCATCGGAGTTATTTCAGGAGTTTCATCTTCGAATACCATTACATTCCAATCTGCAAGTCATGATAGTTCAAAAGTAGTTTGGACGTATCCCGCATCTCCATATGAATTTAAAAATTACACTTTGGAATTGTATAATGCAAATTACTTAACGTTTAAAAAAATAACCATGCAACGTTCCGGAAGTGATTCATTCGGCATAGTGGTGAACATTTACTCGTATCCAAATGGCGCTCATTACAATTTTATCAATGACCGGATCATAGGTGTTACTAATAATTCTCCAATAGCAAAGAATTATTTATACGATGATAGTACAACCAAGGCACTGATGTGTGCGATTCTGCCAGCAAGTCATCCTTCGAATATCACATTTAATAATAACGATCTCAAAAATGGATACCGTATTTATTTACAAGGGGTAGATTCTGTAATATTTCACAATAATACGTTTGATAGTGCCTCAATGGAAGCAGCTTCAGGTCAAGCCTATGTGGAAGCATCAAGCAATACTATTACCAATGGGGATATAAATTTTATCTATTTTCAATTTATGAAAATCATTGATAATAAAATCACAAATGGGAAAATATTGTCAAGCTCAGTCAGCTGGATGGGAACTGATACTTCATTGATTGCAAATAATATGCTGACGGGAAGTATCAAATTGTTTAATACCCGAGTCAAAATTTTAAATAATAATATTCTTACTCTTGATACTTCCCGTAGTATTTCATGTCTGTCATTTTTATATCCTCAATGGTTTGAATTGACCGATAATAATGTGGTAAATACAGGAAACGGAAAGGCATTTCATCTGGACGGGTTTGCCACTTCTTTTTTTAATATGGACTATAATAATTATTACATAAAAGGTAGCTTGATGGCAGAAATCGGATCACCGTATTCGTCTTATTCCAATCTTTCTGCATGGCAGACATACAGTTCACTTGATGCTCATTCCATTCAGGTCAATCCTCAATTTGTAAGTGTTTCTGATCTTCATGTAAAAAATGATTCATTGAATGTTGGCAAATATTTAAGCTCAGTTCCAACAGATATTGATGGGCAAACAAGACATTCAATTCCAACCATTGGTGCAGATGAGATTTATCATAAGGTTTCATCCTGTATGTCGGGTACATTTACTATTGGAGCTACAGGTGCTGATTATGCTACTTTCAATGGTGCTGTGAATGATTTAAAAACATACGGCGTATGCGGTCCTGTGACTTTCAATATTGCTGATAGCACGTATACTGAACAAGTTCAAATTCCCTATATAATTGGTACATCATCAACAAATACCATTACCTTTCAAAGTGCTAACGGCGACAGCAGTAAAGTTAAATTAACCTGGCCTGCAAGCTACAAGGGTAGCAACTATACTTTAAATCTTAATAATGCAAGAAATATAAATATCAAGGGAATTACAATTGAACGAAGCGGTGGAGATTCAATGTCCAGGGTAGTTTTTATATCGGATTCCTGTATCAATGTTAATTTTTCAAATAATTTTATATCAGGGCAGTCAATTAACTATTCCTGGAGTTGGCCCATAGATACTTTTAAATCACTGATCTTAGCAAATAGTTTCTGTTCAAATATTGTGTTTAAAAGCAATCGTTTCATTAACGGAACATCGGCTATCTCCATCCCTGGTGGAACGAATATTATTATTCAAAAAAACAAACTAAATGATTTTGGGTTTTATGGTGTCAGAATTGGAAGCAGCGATAATACAGTTATAACAAATAATATTTTTTATAGCCACATATACC
>CAILMK010000257.1 GCA_903835275.1 uncultured bacterium
TTGTTTTCTGTCGGGCTTTCAGGATAGCGACTCATAAAGCCGTCTACAAAATACCATATCATTTGCGCGGCGAGATGCGCCGTTTGTGATTGAATATCTTTTTCCGGCGCAAGCGAAAAAACCCCGAAGGATTTCACCCCGTTGCTGATCCCCGCAAACCTTGATAACTGGCAGGCTTCCTCACCGAAAAAGCCATTAGGGCCCGCACTGCGTGTACCGGGCGCGTCTGCGGCGCGGATAGCCCCCAAATCCCAGCTCACGATCTGCGCCTGGCGCAGTACCGGTTCCATATTAGTCATATCAGCGCGGGTATCCCCGAGGCGATGCATATCGAAGAACAGCCTGTCCAGGAAATTCAAGGTGGATGGATCTACAAAATGCGTCTGGTAGCCAATATTGGTAAAATGAAAGAGATAGGAAGGCTCTTCCATGAATATTTTCTGCAAATAATTATTCTCGTTCAGGTCCTCGCCTTCGCGAAGGTTGAAATCGATCCTGCTATCTAATGAAATAAGCGTGACGTACCTCTTTAAATAAGTAAATGCCAGGTACTGCGAATACGTAATATCATTCCTGCCATTGATGATCACAGGGGTCAGGCCCATATTGATCAGTTCGCTTAAAACAAATCCAAGCGATTGGTAAGTTTTAAATTTATAATCAAATTCAAAATCCCCAAGGTCTACAATATGTTCTGCGTATTCAGATTTTGCAAGGCTATACAGGTGCCTGCGGACTTCATACGAAGCCGGGATATCCTCACCCGGTTCGCTGATGCCAATCAGGGCGATCCTTTTGTTGGCAATTCCTGATTCCTCATTGGCTATCAAGGCATGATACCATGCAGAATCATCGTACTCCGAGGAAGGAGCTAATAATTCCGGCCGTACTTTCTGAAAAAACTCTTCTATATTCATGCTTCTGCCTTGGGTAGATTCGTTTGTCTTGCAAAAATAAGTGGATTAGGTATTCAAAGTATTGAAAAGGGAAGAAATATTGAATAAGCTCAACTTTATGATCCATTCACCTAATACCTCTCCCCCGGCCCCTCTCCTTAAAGAGAGGGGAGAAACTCCGCAAGCGGGCCAAATCAGACCCCTCCGTCACTTCGTGACACCTCCCATTGGCTAAGTGGAGGAGTTTTACTTCGTAAAACAAGGACGCGGCTTTTGTTCCGCTTTGCGGAACTCCTCCCTTTAGAAAAGGGAGGTGGGCTTTAGCCCGGAGGGATTGATATTCCTAACCTTTCCGCCTTCGGTACCGTCTATTCAATAAAACATCCTTAATTTGCAGTCCATACACTTTGAATAAAAAGTCCATCTATGCTGAAATACCTTCTTGCTTCATTCCTTTTATTGATTTGTATGGGTTCATTGCAAGCACAGCATATTAGGTATGATGAAACTATATTTGGAAAATATGTCCCTTCACCACCTTATATTAATTGTAGTGTTTTCGATGCAGATAGCTTCGGGAGAAGTATCCAAAATAATGATTCGTTTGAACTTAATCAATTAGACTCATCGCGAAGTAATATTCATTGGGAAAATATTACAAGTTATGGAATTAATGGGACTAATCGCCGCTGTTACTTTCAAACTCGTTATGAGGTTAATAATAATTTTGTGACGTCAAAGTATATACGGGTGACAAAATACACTTACGGGCTATTGATACCCTCCAATCTAAGGGATAGTGCACATATTTTTTATACCTACGATTCAAGTTCCGGAAGGTATATGTATAAAAGTATCCTCACGCAATTAGTAGATGCAAAAGGCAGTTCCTATAATTACGAAAAAACAGACTATTATTATGATAGCAATTATACTGATACCCTTGAAATGTATCGCCAATGGGATATTGTAAATAAAGCATGGAAAGATTCTGCTAAAAGCGTGGCAGTATTTTCTCCTTCATTAGGCGTGCCTCAATGGTACAAACATTTCATATACTCAAAAAGCCAGGGTGCCTGGCTACTAAATACGATAGATAGCATGTCATACGATAGTGCTGCCAATCCAAAAGCAATATGTACTCAGGTAAATCGAAATGGTAAATTGATAGATTCATCCAGGAGATTCTTGATAAGAATCAATGCCGATACATTTGAAAATGATCACTGGATATGGAATGGAAAACAATGGATAAAGGACACAATAGCTATTTTTTACTTTAACTCAGTGGGCATTGTTGCAAAAGTATTCAAGATATATGATCCCGTAAGCCAACTAGTAGTGAACGCTTTTAAATGTAGATATGCCAACCCTCAATTTGAAGGCATTGATAATGACTCAGCAATCACTAGCTCCTCTCTCCACATATACCCGAACCCAGCTTTCGAAACTGTAACCATAGAATACACTCTCCCCGATGTGCAGGATGCAGATATAGCCATATACGACCTGATGGGCAGACAGGTGAAACATATTTTTAATTCCAAACAACCCGATGGAAAACATCTTGAACAAATAAATATACAGGACCTACCTCCTGCCATATATATCGTAAAAGTACAACTGGTTGGTATCTCCCAGGAGGAGAAACTCGTAAAACTTAAAAATTGAAATGATGAGGAAGATATTATTTTTATCTCTATTGATGGTTCTTTCTTGCAAGCAAGAAAAGCAAATTGTTTACGGTTGCATGGATCCTAATAGTGGATACTATAATCCAAAGGCAACAATTGATAATGGAACGTGTCAATATTCTGGCGGTATATCTGTATATAGAAGGAGTACCGGTAATGAACTCGATTCCCTGGAAGTATGGATGGATACTGTGAATGGAAAAGGATTGGTATTAAGCGCACTTTATAGGTTTAATCAATTGCCAACAATACCCGGGAAATGTGATGGGCATGACGCTTTTAATTTTAAACTCTTTATCGGAATGGTTACATACCAATTAAAAAAGAAACTGGCAAATGGAACAGTAATTATCCTCACCCAACCTAAAACCGTAAATGTCTATAATAAA
>CAILMK010000258.1 GCA_903835275.1 uncultured bacterium
ATAGTTGTTTGATAAATAATCAAGGTAATCCTATAACTGGGGTAAGCAAGGATTTTGACGGTCAGTCAAGAAACGCATCCACTCCGGACATCGGTGCTGATGAATTTACTCCTGCTGCCAATGATGCAGGTATAACTTCATTTGTAAGTCCAATACTTTGTTACTGCCCGGGCAGTAATAATATCAGTGTTGTCATGACAAATTTTGGCACGAATACGCTTACAAAGGCGACTGTTAGCTGGACGGTTAACGGCACTGCACAAACACCATATAGCTGGACAGGAAGTATTACTTCAGGAAGTTCCGCAACGGTTTCCATAGGATCATATAGTTTTTCATCAGGCTCATACAGTCTGAAAATATTCACTGCCGCACCTAACGGTGCTACAGACGGTGATAATTTCAATGACTCTATTGCAAAATCAAATCTTGGAGTTGGTATGTCCGGCACTTATAGCCTTGGAGGCATTTCGCCAAACTATAGCAGCTTTAATTCTGCTGTAACCGCTGTTGCTACAACAGGCCTTTGCGGTGCGGTAACCTTTCAGGTTGCCAACGGTTCCTACCTGGAAAATGTACAGATCCCAACCTTACCTACTACATCAGTAAATACAGTAACCTTCCAGGGTAATACAACGGATAGTTCAAAGGTGGTTCTGCAATATTATCCAAGTGCTAATACTCCCGCTGAAGCCACGTATACTGTTGCTTTCAACGGAACCAATTGGGTGACATTTAAAAATATGGTGATTGCCCGTCAAAGTTCTTACAACGGATATTATTACACGGGTGGTATCATTCTATTTGAAAATGGCGCAAGCAATAACACCGTCAAATCATGTTATGTAAAAGGAAATTCCTATTACAATTATCTGATGGGAGTTTATGATTACAATACTGCTGATAGTGCAAATAGCTTTATTGGAAATTATCATACAAGAAGCGAATATGCTTTCTATTTATACGGTAGTAGCAGTTCCAATCCACAAAAGGGATGGAACATAAGCGGGAACACTTTTGACAGTTCATATTATTATACAATCTATGCCTGGAACCATGACCATATTAAGATCACAAAAAATAAATTCAATCCTACCAAGCAGTATAATTACAATTACTATCCTGAAATACAACTTGGGTATTTGCAAAATACCGCGTATGATAACGCCGGGCAAATTAGCGGAAACTATATAAACACCTATAGTACGGCAATACAGGATTATGCTTACAGCTGGATTTATGGCGGAGGCCAATACAACACCCAGATTGCAAATAATATGATTGTCCTGGAGGCCAATCCAAGTGATTATGCAATAGGTATCCAGGAATATTATGGCAAGAACAGGCAGATATATTATAACTCAATTAGTGTTTTGAATACAAATACGAGTTCGTATGGTATGTATATTTACGATTACACAAACTCTACAAGTTACCTGCAGAACATCAAGAATAATATTCTGGCTAATACAGGTGGCGGTGATTGCATTTATTATACTCCTGCCTACGGCACATCTTATACTGCCAATATAGATTACAATGATTATTATTTTACAGGAACAAATATTGGTACTTTCAACGGAACAAATTATGCAACACTTGCAAACTGGCAAAGTGCAACAGGTAAGGATGCTCATTCCATTACTGCCAACCCAACTTTCGTAAGTTCTACAAACCTGCATGTAAGTTCCGCGGCATTGAATGCAGCAGCGACACCAATTGCAGGAATAACCAAGGACTATGACGGGGATACACGGAATTCAACCACTCCTGATATTGGTGCAGATGAATTTAATCCACCTGCAGTAGATGCTGCAATTGCGTCTGTATTGAATCCGGGAGTTGGTTACTGCCTGGGTTCTACAACTGTAAAAACAGTACTAAGCAATAACGGGACAACAGGCCTTACCAGCGCAACAATCAACTGGAGTGTGAACGGTGTTACTCAAACACCTTACTCATGGACAGGATCACTCTCCGGAGGCGCTACCGCTACCCTATCCATAGGCACGTACAGCTTTACAAGTGGAACATATTCAATGCTGGTAAAAGTTGTAAGTCCTAACGGAACTACAGGTCCGGATGGCAATCCTACCAACGATAGTATTTACAAGGCTTCCATGTCTCAGGGCATGAGCGGAAGCTACGTAATTGCACTGACGGGTACGTACGATTATAATTCATTTAGTAGTGCAGTTGCCGATGTTGTTGCAAGAGGACTTTGCGGTGCGGTTACATTTAATGTATCAAACGGTAGTTATTTCGAAAATGTTCAGATACCAAACATCGCAACATCATCTACGAACACAGTTACATTCAAAGGAAACACATCCGATAGTTCAAAGGTTATCCTTCACAACTATCCAAGCAGCAGTACACCATTGGAAGCAACGTATACGCTTGCCATGAATGGAACAAAATGGGTTACATTTAAAAACATGACGATTTCCCGTGACAATTCCTACAACGGTTATTATTATACCGGAGGAATTATATTAATGGAGAATGGCTCCAGCAATAATACTTTCAAATCATGTTACCTGATGAATAATGCAGTTTATCCATACCTGATGAGTGTAACAGATAATAACACGACGGATAGTGCGAACAGCTTCATCGGAAATAGTTTCCGCCGCGGGCAGTACGCATTGTATTTAACAGGCAGCAGTGTAAGTAGTCCGCAAAGCGGTTGGGTGATCAGTAATAATAATTTCGACAGCGCGTATTACTATACTATCTACGCGTATTATCAGGACCACATTAAAATAACCGGTAATACTTTCAACCCGAACAAACAGTATAATTATAGCTACTATCCGGAAATTTACATGGCGTACATGCAGAATACGGTTAATAATTATGCAGGAAGAATCAGTGGAAATTATTTCAATACCAAAAGTTCCGCCATCCAGGATTATGTATGGGGCTATTCATTTGGCGGAACACAATATCCTGTATTGATTGCAAACAACATGATTGTCCTGCAGCCAAATCCAAATGATTATTCATACGGTATTTATTCCTACTATACACGTAATCGCGATGTGGTTTATAACAGTGTAAATGTATTGAACACGAATACAAATTCCTATGCCCTGTATATGTATGATTACACATATACAAGCGGACAGACAATAAATATCAAGAATAATATCTGGGAAAACCAGAGCGGAGGATATTGCTCATATTATTACCAGGCATATACTTCATCGTACGCTGCAAACATTGATTATAATGATTACTATTTCAATGCAAGTAGTTTTGCACAATACCAGGGATCAACATATTCCACCCTTTCAGGCTTGCAAAGCGGTTCGGGCAAGGATGCGCATTCACAAAACACAAATCCATCCTTTACTTCTTCCACCGATTTGCATATTCACTCTTCTGCATTGAATGGGGGAGCCACGCCTATTACAGGAGTAACAAAGGACTTTGACGGAGATACGCGCAATTCAACTACTCCTGATATTGGAGCAGATGAATTCACTCCTCCTTCAGTAGATGCTTCGGTTGCATCAATGATACCGTATATCAATTATTGTTCAACAACAAATAGTGTACAGGTAACCATTGCAAATACAGGTTCAACAACTCTCACAAGTGCTACCATTAGCTGGACAGTGAATGGAACAGCACAAACTCCAAAGAGCTGGACCGGATCCATTTCTCCGGGAAGTTCCGCTACAGTTACTGCCGGAACGTATAGCTTCAGCAGCGGCACGTATTCCTTGCTTGTAAAAGTTGCAAATCCAAATGGTGTTGGTATAGATGGAAATCCATTGAATGATACCTTATACAATGGTACCATTAATAAAGGTATGAGCGGAACTTATACCATTGCAACTTCCGGTTCACCTGATTACAGCAGTTTTGCAAATGCAATCACCGACCTGAATACGAAAGGACTTTGCGGTGCAACTACATTCAATGTTTCTGATGCAACGTATACGGACCAACTAACTATTAATTCTATTTATAATGCTTCCGCAACGAATACGGTTACATTCAAAGGCAACAATTCGGACAGTTCAAAAGTAGTGATTGCAGTGACAGCACCATCCTCTTCTGCTGCATTTTCACTGATGTTTAACGGGGCCAGTTATGTTATATTTGATAAGATCACACTCGAGCGGACTTCAGGATATTCAAATTATTACTGGATGCCTGATGTAGTCATTCTTCAAGGAGGATCTCATCATATCACTTTAAAACGCGGACAAATACTTGGTAATTCTTATTACCCATATGCAGGTTATTTAGTAAACGCTACAAGTTCCTCTATAGATTCAGCGAATACTATCTCCGGAAATTATCTTTCTACAAGCGCTTACGGAGTATCCTTCTATGGTGCAGGAACTTCTTCACTGGAAGGGAATAATGTTATAAAGGGAAATATTTTCAATAACATCTATTATTATCCTGTGATGCTGCAGTATGAAAATTACAGCAAGGTTACAGGAAATTATTTTGGCACTCTTTCCAATTCCGGATATTACCAGATTTATCGTTATTACGTGACCGATGGAAGCTGGATCAGTAAAAATAATTTCAATTGCTCAACGGGAGGATATGGCGTGTATGATAACAATTGTACATCTTCATCCACAGCTCCTTCGTACATTGCAAATAACATGTTTGCCATGGGAACAAATTCAAATTACGCGATAAATGAAAATTACGGTTCATACCTGAATATTTATGATAATACCGTATTGCAAACGAGCGGAGCAAGCAGTAGCTATTCAGTATATATTTATTCAGGCGGCAGCGGATATAATATCCAAGGCAACTCAATTGTAAACAGAAATGGCGGTGCGGCAGTATATTATTATAATTACGGCGGTTCTACATGGACGATCAATTACAACGACTATTATACTTCCGGAACTAATATCGGATATTATAACGGCTCAGGTTATACAACGCTTTCCTCATGGAAATCCAGCTTAAGCCTGGATGCGAATTCCATCAATGCGAATCCTGCTTTTGTATCCAGTACCGATCTTCATATCAGCAGCATTGCACCTTGCGGACTGAAAAACCAGGGTGTATCATTAACAGGAATTACTGATGATATTGATGGGGATACGCGTCCTTCAAAACCGGACATCGGAGCAGATCAATTAAACGGAAGCATACCAGGCGGACAATGGGTAGGCGGCGTTTCCACGGATTGGCTCACTTCAACCAACTGGTGTAACGGAAGCATTCCTGCAATAACCGACAATGTTTTGATCTCTGCCGGTGCTATTTATTATCCTGTGATTGGTTCTGCTTCAACAACGGGAACTGCTGATTCAGTAAGTATTACTTCAGGTGGTTCTGTTACTATCAGTGGTGGTAAATTGACCATCCACGGAGAAATGAGTAACAATGGTACTTTATCAATGTCTGGTGGTGAACTTGTCACTGAATTTGTACCGGGGTCAACAACCATTCCTATAATTACAGGAACAGGTACTTTCTCATATACCGGAGGGGATATTAATTTTGCAGGAAGCGGAAATATTCTTTTACCTGTTCAGAATTATTGGGGCATTACTACATCAAATAGTGGCATCAGATATTTGACAGGAAATACAACTGTAAACGGAAATCTTTTTGTAGAATCCGGAACAACTTTAAGTATTGGATCGAATACACTTACACTAAAAGGTGATTCTACCCATTCTTTC
>CAILMK010000259.1 GCA_903835275.1 uncultured bacterium
GGCATGGAAATCCGAAAAGAGAGTAAATGAAAATACTTATAGCTGAAGATGACAGTATGATCATGAAACTGATCCGTACCCGCCTCGAAAAGGATGGCTACGAAGTTATAACAGCTAATAATGGTGATTTGGCGCTGGATAAGATCAAGGAAGAATATTTTGATCTCATTATTACAGATATAATGATGCCATTCATCAGCGGATTGGAGTTAGTAAGTACTGTTAAAAATACACTGAAGAAGAAGACTCCTATTATTGTGCTCTCCAATATGCATCTGGAAGCAACAATTCTGGAGGCATTCAGGTTAGGGGCAGATGATTTTATAACTAAACCCTTCAGCCCTAATGAGCTGAGTGTACGAGTGGCAAAAATTTTAAATAGAATTGAGTTAGACCCGCATGGTTGAAAACAATACAAATTCCCTAGGGAAAAAACACAGGAAACCATATAACCTCGGCTACAGGCTGAAGGAGTGGTTTTTATTGTCCATCCTGAAGATAAGGTATATTTATCTTTTCAAATACTGGAGTTTCAGGCAGAAGTCTGTGGCTTTTCTTGCGTTGGTTATTATTGTATCTGTTGCAAGGTTCTCTCAAAATGAATTACAGGCGGATAAGCCGAAATTTTATATTGTTAAGGATGGTAGTTCCCTTTATAGGGTATCAAAGGATTATAAGGTAAATACCAACGATCTTATCATCTGGAATAATATCAGTAATGAATTTACCATTCACCCAAGCCAGAAACTTGCTTTAAATGATGATCCTGACAGTACAGTAAAAAAAGATTCAGTTACAATTGAGCATCAGTATGCAAGTCAGGATGTCTATCATTCCCTGCAAAAAGGAGAGAATCTGTACAGGTTATCATTAAGGTATAATGTTTCAGTAGATAGTATCATTCTATGGAATAATATCAAGGATGTCTCAAACCTGGATACAGGAATGAAACTGATTGTTGGCCGTTCAGGAAATAGCAGCAAGGATTCAAATATTGTAGCTGTTTTAAAACACGAAATCGCTCCGGTAAATCAATCAAATGCCATATATTATACGGTTAAGCCCAAGGATAATATCCTGCGTATTGCACTTGCCCATAATGCTTATATAGCGGATATAGTTTCATGGAATAATATTAAGGATATAAACAGCATTGATACAGGCACCCTTCTTATAGTTGGTTACATCCAACCCGCCACCACATGGTCACAGGTTGTTGTTCA
Organism: uncultured bacterium; assembly: GCA_903835275.1. Taxonomy (GTDB): domain Bacteria; phylum Bacteroidota; class Bacteroidia; order CAILMK01; family CAILMK01; genus CAILMK01. The sequence continues at coordinate 1,224 of CAILMK010000259.1, forward strand.
AACCCCTGTGCCTGCACCTGAAGTTAAGGAGCAACCTGCTCACATTGCTAAAACTGAACCTGCCCCTGTGCAGGAACAACAGAAAGCAACTGCTTCAATTGATACTGGTACAAAGTCACACGATACTTCAAAAGTGGTTGTCGTGGATGCTGCAACCAAGGCTAAAAATGATTCAGCTAAAGCTGCTTTCAGGAAGGATTCTGTTTTAAAGGAACAGGCAATAGCACGGGCACTTTCAAATAAGAAAAGCAAATGGCTGCAACCTAAATTTTACATTAACCGTTTAAGGCACCAGCCATGGTTAATTGCAGCACTAATTATCTGTACTACCCTGTTTATGTTCGGTGTGATCACACTTATTACCATGGTGGTAATTTTAAGGATCAGGAGTACAGTAAATGAAGCTATAAGTGCTAATTTCAGTAATGCCTTTGAAGACCTTATTACAGGTGTAATTTACGCTGACCATGACAGTGCTTCAAAATTGAGTGATGATGAATTTGATGATGCCCAGCTTGGAATTATAAATGGATTCGAGAAGAAATATCTTTCAAATCCTTTTCACAGGCAGTTGTGTATTGACCACCTCTTAAATCTTTACAGAAACCTTACCGGAATCAGCGCAATGCGCGTGGTAAACCTGTATCATGAATTCAAACTTAATAACGATTCACTGGGCAAGGTAAAGAACAGGCAGTGGCATATAAAAGCAAAGGGAATACAGGAAGTGGAGCAAATGCATGTGCAGGATGCTTACAAACTTGTCTATAAATTCATAGATAATCCGATAGATACTTTAAGGTATGAATCGCAAATTGCAGTGATGAGCCTTAAAGATGAAAAGAATCTTGCTTTCCTTGAAGAATTAAAATTACCACTTACGGAGTGGCAGCAAATGATGCTCGCAAATAAATTGCATATTATCCGAAACAGGGATTTTAGCAATATGGAGGCATTGTTGAGTTGCAGTAATTTAACCGTTGTTTGTCTTGCAATAAAAATTGTTCAGGATTTTAACATGCTTGCGTATGTACCGAGACTGACTGATTTGTTAAAGCATGATTCTCCGGATGTGAAAATGGCAGCGGCAAACGCTTTGGGTGGCTTGATAGCAAAGGATGCAATACCTGCATTGTTTTTGGAATTGAGGACGGCTCCAAGTCTTTTAAAAGAACGAATATTGTCGGCTGCAGCTGTTATTGGAATAGATGACCATCTGGATGAGGTTGCAAAATATGTATTCCATGATAATTTCGAGGTAGCTCATGCCGCTGCAAATGCACTCGTGAGTGCCGGAGAGAAGGGAATTAATGCACTAAGGGAAATTGTCAGCAACAATGAAGAAAATATAGGTATTCAGGTATTCAACAGTTTTAACTAATTGATGAATTATAAATAGATAAACTATGTACGGTTTTTACGATTTTTTCAACCAGCTTATTGTAAAAGGCATATTTATATATGCGGTCGTGATATGCGGCTCGTATGCACTACTTGCCTTTATTTCCTCGCGGGCTATTAGCGGGTATTTGAAAAGAAACAGCTACATAGATTATAGTTCCATTCTGCGTTCTACATTTGCTCCTTCAGTATCGGTAATTGCACCGGCATACAATGAGGCATTAACGGTTGTCCAGAATGTCCGTTCATTACTATCACTTCAGTACAGCAATTTTGAGGTGATCATCGTCAACGATGGAAGCAAGGATGATTCCATGCAAAAACTCATAGATTCCTACGAGCTGGAAGCCGTGAAATATGTTTTCCATGAGTATCTTGTAACAAAACCAATCAGAAATATTTACAAGTCTAAAAATCCTGCCTATCACCGCCTTCTGGTAGTTGATAAGGAAAACGGAGGAAAGGCTGATGCGCTTAATGTTGGTATGAATATATCTTCCTGTAAGATCATATCCTGCATAGATGTGGATTGCATCATGGAAGAAACAGCGCTTTTAAAGATCGTAAAACCATTCATGGAAGATACCAAGCGTGTAATTGCAGTGGGAGGTGTAATATCTATTGCCAATTCCTGCGAGATTGAAAAAGGACGCCTGATAAAAATTAATCTTCCGAAGAAATTTCTTCCGAGGGTGCAGGTACTTGAGTATTTCCGCGCTTTTCTTATGGGACGCATGGCATGGAGTAAACTGGATGGCTTGCTATTGGTATCGGGAGCGTTTGGATTGTTTGACAAGGAAATTGCATTGAAAGCCGGCGGATATAATACTAAGACCGTGGGTGAAGATATGGAACTTGTAGTACGCATGAGAAGGTATATGATCGAGAACGATATGCCTTACACTGTTATGTATGTACCGGATCCATTATGCTGGACAGAGGCACCGGATACCCTTAAAGTATTGGGGCGTCAGCGCAGCAGGTGGTCAAGGGGGACTATAGAAACATTATACTTGCACAGGGGGCTGTTTTTTAATCCGAGCTACGGATTTCTTGGAATGGTCAGCTATCCGTACTGGTTCTTCTTTGAGTTCCTTGCCTCCTGGGTGGAAAGTGCGGGTCTTCTGTATTTTATTATCCTGATCGCATCAGGCCAGGCATACTGGACGTTCTTTCTAACTTTGTCTTCGCTGGTATTCACATTCTCAATGCTTATTTCGGTGTCGGCTCTTCTTTTTGAAGAAAGATCTTTTCACCAGTATAAAAAGAAATCTGATCTTTTTAAATTGATTCTGACTGCTTTCATGGAGCCGATTTTTTATCATCCCCTGAATGTTTATTGGTCCATTCGTGGAAACTATGAGTTATTAATGGGCGTGAAAAAATGGGGAGAAATGACGCGGGTCGGTTTTGGGAATTTAAAAAAGAAAAAAGTAACAGGCAAAAAACAGAAGGCAAGTACCAAGCCGGGCCTTTCCGTTTAACTCTTTAGAAATACATGGGTAAATATTTACGATATTTTTACATTCATCTGATCATCATTCTTTCCGTTTTCGCGGCAGGGTCTTCCCTGTATGCGCAACAGGATAGCAATGCTGTGAAAAACGTCAGGCCTGTGGATACCATGTTCAAGGAAGCACGTCTAAAGGCATTTGCCGGCCATAAGGATACTGCAAAGCTTATCATTGATTCCATTCTGAAAAGAACTCCTGATTATAATGATGTAAAAGTGTTTTTGGCCCGGATAAATACCTGGCAGCAAAAATATGATACAGCCAGTATTATACTCAATGAGGTCCTTGCTTCCGATCCTAAAAACCAGGAGGCAATTGATGCGTTTATTGATTTGAACTATTGGACGGATCACCAGGATATTGCAATGGCTTATGCAGACAAGGGTCTTGCCGTAAATGATAAATCAGACAGGTTCCATTATAAAAAAGCAAAGATATTTGTATACCAGAAGAAACCCGATGATGCATTGTGGTTGCTGGATACGTTTATAAAATATACCCCTGATACTGCTGCAAATCACCAGAGCAGGTTTTACCGGGATAGCGTACTGAATGCAACATATAAGCGCAGTGTTGATGAAATGTTCCTTGATGCGCGTAACAAGGCATTTACCGGACACAGGGATACTGCAAGGCTTATCATAGATTCCATCTATAAAAGGTCCCCGAATTATCTTGATGTAAGGGTATTTGAGGCAAGACTGAATACATGGGATCATAAATACGATACAGCAGAAAGGACATTGCGCTGGGTGCTTTCAAAAGATTCCAACAATACAGAAGCCATGAGTGCTCTGTTTGATTTAAAATACTGGGGAGATCATCCACGCGAAGCAGAATCATTCGCTGATATGTATATCAGGGTTGAACCCAAGTCAGATGAATTTCATGTAAAAAAAGCAAAGGCTCAGGTTGACCAGAAAAACTATAAAGGTGCTGCTGATATGCTGGATGCCTTTATTGCGACCCACAAGGATAGCAGTGAACTATCAAAAGCATACAGGCGCAAATTGCGTGAGGAAATGGTGCATAACAGTCTTACACTTTCATACGATATAGACGTATTTAATGACCATGAGGACATGACCCTGAACAAGGCGTTTACTAAAAATAATAACTTCAGTGAACCATGGCATCTCGTATCCATTTATTATGATCGTCAGACTAAATTCGGGTCTGTAATCGCAAGGATAAACTATGGCAACCGATTTAACAGTTACAATGGTGTTCAATACGAAATGGATGCTTATCCTACCATTGCAAAAAGTACTTATATGTACCTGAATGCAGGTTATTCAGATGCCCTCGTTGTTTTCCCTAAATACAGATGGGGTGCTTCAATATATCGTAATTTACCATGGGCATTTGAGGCTGAACTTGGCATTCGTGTTTTGTATTTTGCTCCTAACCTGGGCCCTGTTCGCATCTTCACAGGATCCATAGGCAAATACTACGGCAATTTCTGGTTTTCAGTTCGTCCGTACATTATCCCGAGTGATTATATTAGTTATGGCTATGTGAGCAAGTCCTTCCAGTTCATTGCTCGATACTATTTAAGCGGAGATCCGGATCATTATTTATCAGCCTCTTATAGCAGGGGTTTTTCCCTGGATGACCATAGCAAGGATTTTGTCCTTATTCAGCAAGATTATACAAAGAACGGTACGCTGCCAAGCTATAAGATACGCATGGCATACCAATGCAAGATAGCAAGCAGGACTTTCCTGAATGTAAGGGCATCTTACGAAGAAGATAAACTTTTTTACGGAAAATTCAGGAATGACTGGAGTGCCGGTTTTAGTATAGAAAGAAGATTTTAAAATGCAAAAGAGAAGATATATAATCCTTGTATTCTATTTCATACTCCTGACACCGCTCTGGATGTATTTGCTGTGGCATTTGAATCCTCCGAGGGAAATGAAAATTGCCATTATTGATAAAACCGTCCTTACAAATAAAGGGCAGGAGCACCGTTCATTGAACTGGGTCCTCAATTACAAAAAGTATGTTCGTCCTGATGGAAAATTATATTCCATTCCGGATGACTATTATGGATTTTTTCCTTTGGATAAGGAAAAATATAAAAAGCAGGGATTTGAAAATATGACCAAGTCCCAGCTTGATAAAATCCCGGATAAGTATGACATGGCATATTTTACAGATACCTACGGGATGTATTATAACGAGTGGTTCAAGATTGGAAGGGCTACTGAACGATCCCCCCATATTTTCGGTGGTATGCAGCCTGAAGATATCCAGGTCATCAGGGAGATGAAGAAGAAAAAGAAGCTTGTCATTTGTGAATTCAATACAATATGCTCGCCTACAAGTTATGGTGTACGTTCCCAATTTGAGAATATGTACGGCATGAAATGGTCCGGCTGGATGGGCCGTTATTTCGAGTGCCTGGATACAACCATCAACAAGGAATTACCACTTTGGGTGGTTCGTAATTATAAAAGACAACATGGCAATAAATGGCCTTTCAAAAAAGCAGGAATGGTATTTGACCGTGAAGATGATCACGTTGAAGTATTGGAAATAAATACCCACCTGGAAAAGGAATCTCCTTGTATCATTACCAACAAAGCTGACCAGGCAAGATATAATGTCCCGGAAAAAGTTGGGTATCCTTACTGGTTCGATATTATGTTGACCACACATCGTAATCACGTAGTATCAGTATTTGAAATTTACCCTAACAAACACGGCGATTCAATATTGCAGGCATATCATATTCCTACTCACTTTCCTGCAATGATGGAACACTATGATTCAGCATATAAATTCTTTTATTTTTCCGGGGATTTTGCTGATAACCCTATCAAGGATTATCTCGCTCAAATGAAAGGTATCTGGTACCTCAGTCCTTTATTTTACACCCGTGATGACCTTACCAGCAGGACAGGCTTTTTCTGGGAGTATTATGCACCGGTAATGAGTACCATCCTGAACAGGTATTATCATGATATGAATACTGAAGGCCCTCTGGGAATCATCAGGAAGGCGACAGCAAAATAGTTAAACAGCAAGCACAAACATTGTATAAACAGAAAAGCGTCCCGTACATTGTACAGGACGCTTTTTACATTTAGCCTTTTGTAAAACCTACATCGTTTTCGCATCCTTGTTACACATTTTGCATGGAGTCTTGCCTGCTTTTTCAGCTTCGGCCTTTGTCATTTCCTTTACAGTACCACTGCATTTTGCGAGGCCTGTGCAAGTTTTACTGGTATGATATGCTTTCGCGGTTTTTGTATCGCATACATATACAGTCGCTTTTGCATCTTTCGGTTTTTCCATCTTTGTTTCTGCCTGGGCACCCTTGCTGTCTGTTTTTGCAGCTGTTTTATTTTGCGCAAAAGCGGTTGTCAGGCTGAAAGTCAGTGCTAATAATAATGTTATCTTTTTCATGTCTTTAGAATTTGACTTCAATATTATAAAAAATAATTGAAATACGGACCAACTTACTACATGAACTTCAGCGGATACCCGCTTCGCTCTTTTACGTATATTTGCCTTCAAAATTAAGAGGATGAATCGATTTAGAATATTGTTTATTATCTCTGTAATAGCCTCTTTGGCTTTTATTGACGGGCCGCAAAAAGCAGTTGGACCCAAGTATACTTATCCGGATACCAGGAAAGATGCCGTTTCCGATAACTATTTCGGTACCAAAGTGGATGATCCGTATCGCTGGCTGGAGGCGGATACGGCGCCGGAAGTTAAGCAATGGGTCATTGCACAAAATACAGTGACTAAAAATTATCTTTCACAGATCCCATACAGGGCCAAAATTCATAAGCGGTTGGAGGAGATATGGAACTACCCTAAATATACTGCTCCTTTCAAAAAGGGCGGCAATTATTTCTGGTACAAAAACAACGGCCTTCAAAACCAGAGCGTTTTATATATGACCAGTGATCTTAATAAAACCCCGCAGGTTTTATTGGATCCAAATAAGCTTTCTACAGACGGTACGGTTTCCCTTGGGGGAACTTTCTTTTCCAGAAATGGAAGATATATGGGATATACCATCAGTCGCTCAGGTTCGGACTGGCAGGAAATTTATGTTGTGGATGTCCGCACAAAAATGCGCACCAGGGATTCCTTGCGCTGGGTGAAATTTTCTGATATTGCCTGGCAGGGCGATGGCTTTTATTACAGCCGTTTTGATGCTCCAAAGGGTGGTAGCGGGCTAAGTGCGGAAAATGAATTTCAAAAAGTATATTTTCATAATCTGGGCGATCCACAAACTAAGGATAAGCTTGTTTTTATGGATAAGGATCATCCATTGCGGAATTTTGGCGCTTCAACCACCGAGGATGAACGTTACCTGATCATCTATGGTACTGATGGTGCTTCCACTGGGGATGAGGTTTACATCAAGGATCTTGTTAAACCCAAAAGCGAAATAAAGAAACTTTGGGAAGGCTTTGAATTTAATTACAGTATTGTAGATAATATCAGCCATACACTTTTGGTATTGACCAATAAAAATGCACCCAAATACAAACTCATTTTAGTGGATATGGAGCATCCTGATGAAAAGGATTGGAAAACAATTATTCCTGAAAGCAATGATGTATTACAGGAAGCAAAAACAGCAGGAGGAAAGATATTCGCGATCTATATGCAGGATGCTGCAAAACACGCTTACCAGTATGATATGGATGGAAAACGTGAACGTGAAATCGGGCTTCCTGCTCTTGGTTCCGTCAGCGGATTTGACGGTGGCAAACAGGACAAGGAATTGTTTTTTGCATTTACATCGTTTACATATCCATCTGCAGTGTTCCGTTATAAAATTGAGGACGGAAGTACTACTGTTTTCCAGAAGCCGGAAGTAAAATTCAATCCGGATGATTATGTGACCAAACAGATCTTTTATAAAAGCAAGGACGGTACAAAAATCCCAATGTTTATCATTCATAAAAAAGGTTTGGATATGAATGGTGATAATCCAACTTACCTCTACGGGTATGGCGGATTTAATATATCCATGAATCCGGTTTTTTCCGTGGGAAGATTAATTATTCTGGAAAATGGAGGCGTACTTGCCATAGCAAATCTACGTGGTGGTGGCGAATACGGTGAGGACTGGCATAAAGCAGGCATGCTTGATAAAAAGCAAAATGTATTTGATGACTTTATTGCTGCGGCAGAATACCTGATTGAAAATAAATATACCTCCTCCCAAAAACTAGCTATAGCAGGTGGCTCAAACGGAGGCTTGCTCATTGGCGCATGTATGACTCAACGCCCTGAATTGTATAAAGTGGCTTTGCCCGCAGTAGGTGTTATGGATATGCTGCGTTTTCATAAGTTTACCATTGGTCATGCATGGACTCCTGAATACGGAAGCAGCGAAAACAAAGCGCAATTCGAGGTATTGTATAAGTATTCGCCGATCAATAATTTAAAACCGGCGGCATATCCTGCCACACTGGTTACTACAGCGGATCATGATGACAGGGTGGTGCCCGCGCACTCATTCAAGTTTATATCTACCTTGCAGGATGCACAACTGGCGGATAATCCCGTAATGATACGCATTGACAGCAAAGCCGGCCACGGTGCGGGAAAACCTACAGGAAAACAGATTGATGAATGGACGGATATATGGAGTTTTGTATTTTACAATATGGGAATTACACCCAAATACTGATCATTTTTGTACCATTTTTGCAGTTTATACGTTACTAACAAGATGAAGCAGGGAATTATAATCATTTTACTTTTATCCATTCTGGGTGGTAGTCACCTGCATGCCCAGGTTGGGCATGCATATAGTGCTGCCGGGTATGATAGCCTGCTAACGTATGAAATGCAGCTGTGGAGGCTTTCGGACTCTATCCTGGACGGTAGCGGACCAATGGTGCGAGCAAGTGCCCACAGGAAGTTTATACCGCTTTTGAAGAAGGCGCTTAAAGTTAAGGGCTCTTTTGACTATCCGTTCGATTCGCTGGTATTTATGAAAAAGTTGGTTCCCGAGGATAAATCATTCCGAATATTCAACTGGATGCTGAAATTTGAAGATGGTACGTTCCACTACGTCGCGGCTATACAAATGAATACAAAGGATTCCCTGAAACTCATTCCCCTGTATGATAAATCCGAAAAGCTGGATGACAGCGAGCAGACAGTAAAAGTGTATGATTCTTATAACTGGTTTGGGGCATTGTACACTGCAATTATTGATTGTAAGATAAAAGGTAAAAAATATTATGTGCTTTTAGGATGGAACGGGTATAATGTTTTCAGCGATGAAAAAGTAATTGATGTCCTGTCCTTTGATAAGGAAGGAAAGGTGCAACTGGGAGCACCTATTTTTGATTTGAAGGGGAAAATTCAGACTCGTGTAGTGTTCCAGTACAACGGGGAGGCTAATTTCTTGTTGAACTATGTCCCGGAACATAAAATTATTTCTTTTGATCATCTGGTTCCTCCTAATCCAAAAATGGCAAATAAGCCTTATATGTTTGTACCGGATGGTTCCTACGATTACTTTATTTTCAAAAAGAAAAAATGGGTACTTATGGATGATCTTTTCGGGAATGTCAAGGATATAAAAGCAGCAGGAGAGGGTACCGGTACCTTCAAAAAAGAAGGCGGGGAAAAATAATAAACCATGCCGTACTTTTATTACCGCTTTGTCCTGATAATATTACTTATAATATCCATATTTTTCATTGCGCATTTCGTGTGGCCCTACATCGCAGGGTGGTTGGTAATACTCGAATTCCTGAACCGAAGGAAAGAATATACAAGCCAGAAAAACTTCAGAACATACAACCTGATTTTTACAGCTTATGTCGTTTTTATTTTCAACCGCTTTGTATTTAAAGCGGTTCCTGTCGCTGTAAGGGAAGGAATCAACCGTTTGGAGCATGTATTGTTCGCCTTCGTTTTATGCCTGATGATATTACAGTTTTTGCAGTTTCCATTTGCACGGAAGTATGGTTTCTATATTAAACTATTATTAGCAAGTCTGATTTTTCAGATGATAGGGATCGTGAACGAATTATACCAGTTCGCATTCGCAAGTGGGCATTCTATTTTATTATCTCCGGATACCATTCATGATCTGATCTCAAATGCTTTCGGAAATATTTTATTTGTATTCCTGATTATCTGGCTGCAAAAGCGCAGGAATATACAAGTGGCATAATAAGCAATAATAAAAAAAGCTTCCGGAAATTATTCCGGAAGCCTCTTGGTAATGTGCGGCTATCCCTTTATTTGGAGAAATCCAAAGGGATAAATATCTTGAAACTTATATTTCTACCCATGTTATACACTCCTACGCGATAACTTCCGTTGGAATAATTTACCGGGTAATATTTAAAGCGACTCATATAATCCATATAGCCGACATCCATGAGGTTGTCACCTGAAATATAAATGGTAAATAGCTTGCGTCCGTTCTTTACTATGTCGCTTCCTATACCTGCATTTATCAGTGTATACGATTCTGTGGGAGCCTTACTTGCGGCGTATTCAAACGGTGTGGAGGCAGTACTTAATGCAGTATACGTTGCGCTTTGCAAATAAATATCCTTCTGCGCAAATACATGAGTGACGCCGAAACGGATATAAGTATTTGCGAAATTTTTGCCCAACTTTTTTGCAGTAAAAGTAATAGCTGATTGCAACCTTGCCGGCGGAATAAACGGAGGATATTTAATGGAGTCCGGAACATTTTTTAATTGAGCATTTACAATGCTATAAGCAGCATATAGATCAAGCCAGGGCAATACGGAAGGATGAATATCCAGCATGGCTTCTCCTCCTGTCAGCATCGCGTCGTTTTGCGTATACTTATATACCGGAGCCGGGCCAAAGCCTACGGTGCTGCTATCAAGCAATACCTTGCCTTTGGAATCAAGTACAACTTTCGGAAAAATATAATTATTAATGCTGTTTGAGAATACATCCACTTCAAAAGTAATATCCTTTGTTTTTATGCCGGGTGCAATATCAAATTCCATGCTTTGTTCCGGTTTTAAGAGAGGATTACCGATTTCATAAACCACTGTTCCGTCATGGATGCCGTTGGATCCTGATTCTGCTACATTCGGCGCACGGAAACCACTCGCTGCATTTGCCTTGATATAGAACTTATCATTGAACTGATACGTAAGACCCGCGCTGCCCGTGGCACCCCTAAAATTGGAGGTGTATCCTACAAACCTGTGCAATGCGCCCGGGGTATTTGCGGAAACAGGAGTTTCGTTAGAGTCTATATAGGAATCATGTCCTTTGAATTGTCGAGTATCATAGCGTACGCCTTCGCTTATGGTAAGCTTGCCGAATTTTTCATTCCCAATGGCAAATCCACCCAGAGAGAGTGAATTATATTCCGGTATTAATAGGAGGGTTCCTTTATTGGTAGAATTCTGGTACATGCTACTTGTGCCTACTGAGAAATTAAAATATTTATATTCCGGTGATACGTAACGGATATCACCATTCATGGTATTCAGGAAGTACCAGATATTGGAAACATCAGGCATAGTGGGATCATTGTTTTCCTGGCGGCTGTTTTGTTGCCATGCAAAAGTACCTGTAATGCGTCCTTCTCCAAGCGCAACACTATTATCCCACACAAGTTTGGAATGCTTTACATTTTGATTGATAAGAAATGGAGTGTAGGATTTTTGTTCCTGCAGAGTCGGGTTTACGTAGGTAGGATTTCCATTAACGGCAATTTGTTTTTGCAATATTCCCGTTGCGGAATCCCGCGTACCATCTACAATTCCAGTTTGCAAATTGAAAAAGCTGAAGTGCAGTTGTGAAAATCCCCAACTGCGGTGAATGCCAACAGTCGCTTCATAATTAAAATTACTGAATTGCGAATTGGTTACATATCCATCGTATTTATTCTGATACGCGTGCGCTTCTATGCTGGTAATACGTCCGCTCCAGGATATGCCATTGTTTGTTCCTGCCACGTGACCGCTGGTACTCGTCAGGCCATTATTTGTTTGGTAATTGTAGGCTATATCGGATTTTATTTGTCCTTCAGGTAATGGTTTTTCAGCAAGGAAATTTATTACTCCGGAAATGGCATCGGAACCGTACACAAGGGATGCCGGGCCTTTCAAAATCTGTACGCGGTCCACTGAATTTGGATCTATTTCAATACCGAATTCATCACCCCATTGTTGTCCTTCCTGCAATACTCCGTCATTGACGGTTACCAGACGGTTGTACCCAAGTCCACGGATAACAGGTTTGGATATACTTTGTCCGTCTGTAATAGCAGATACACCCGGTATTTTTGCAATGGCATCAACCACATTAGTGGAAGCATTTTGTTGCAAATAACTGTTTGGTACTTCTGTGATCGGTTGGGCAGTGGATTGAAGGTTATTACCGACTGCATTTCCCGTTACCACTATTTCCTGGCATTGAATTGCAGAGGATTTAAGAACAAAATCTTGTGTGGCATTATCAGAAATTGTAACGGAAATTTCGGATACCGTATATCCGATCAGGCGTGCCTCGACTATATACGTTCCCTTCGGAATATTGTTTAAATTGTATGTTCCATCTGCGCCACTGATGGCACCAATTTTAAGGTCGGGTATAAATATGCTTACTCCTTCAAGAGGAGTATTATCTCCCGCATCAATTACTTTTCCTGAAAGTGTATTCTGTGAAACAGTATTGACTTGTGAAAAAGCAGTAATGCACGAAAATGTAAAAAGTATAAAGAGTATTAAATATTTTGTCTTCATCGCAAATAAATTAATAATGTATAAAATGCAAACATCACGTAATTCAAAACCAGTAATCAAATACTGTTGAATTATGCCTGTGTCCGTGGAAAAAACCTTTATTTCAGGAATATTTCGGCGGGGGCGATGAGATAAAAAGAGAGATAGATTTGTACGATGAAAATACTGATGAATGACCGTAAATAATATTCGGTATATTATGTTGAACAGTATGTTTTTGAGGCAGGATAATATCCTGTAAGGAAATCTTTAATGTTGTTTTTGAAGTGCCTTTAGGGGGAGTGGATTTTAGATCACTATTATCTGCCACTTGCTGACCAAAACTAATACGTAGTTCCTGTTCCCTGTTATCCTGTTTGCAATGAAATAATGTGTATCCGTTTTTATTAGTGCTTGAAGAATAATCATACAGGTTACCGTCAAAAATAAATTCTGAGGAGCTTAGTTTGATAAAACGTTTTGCATCCTGAACGCTGTTGTTATCGATCTTTAATATAAGCAGGGATTTTTCGTTTTTGGAGATTTCCTGAAACTCTTCGTTCAGTTCATGTATTCCCAAAGTAAGGTAAAGAGGGCATCCCAGGTATTGATAGAGAAAAATACCCAGAAGTGCAAAGCTTAAAAGTCGCGAAGCCTTCTTCATGCGGACAAAGATAGTCAGGATTTATGATTTGGTTCCGCCGCGGCGGATATGATTTACGATTATAAAGTCAATAATTTTCCGCCTAATACGATCAAATTTGGCCTTTCGGATATCTTATTTGAAATTTTATTATCTTGATATTCAATAAGATAATAAATAACTTAAAAATAAATGTGTATACAATATATGTAGGTACATATATTGTTGTAGATTTGTAATGAATTTTAAATATTATACCATGAAAAAATTAATGATTACCCTTGTATTGCTGGCTTTCAGGCCTGCAGCTCCTGTGGAATGGAAAGCAGAAACATTCCATACCAAAATTGGTTTTACAGTCACCCACATGATGATCAATGAGGTTGACGGACATTTCGATAAATATGAAATCAGCGCCAAGTCCTCCAAGGCGGATTTTACAGACGCAGAGGTTCAATTCAGCGCGGATGTAGCCTCTATCAATACCGGCAATGAAATGCGTGACAATCACCTGAAAGGCGATGACTTTTTTAACGCCGCGAAATATCCGAAACTTACTTTTGTAAGCAAGGGTATAAAGAAGATTGATGCAAAGCATTATTTGCTCTCAGGAGATCTTACCATGAGGGATAAGACAAAATCAATTTCTCTGGCTATGCAATACAATGGTACTATTAAAGATATGCAAGGTGCACAAAAGGCAGGCTTTAAAATTGCAGGAACAATAAACCGTAAGGATTTCGGTTTGAACTGGAGTGGCACTGTTGAAGCAGGCGCAGTAGTAAGTGATGAAGTACAGATCAATTGCAATGTTGAAATGGCACAGGCAATACCCACAGCGAAATAATTTCATTTTGTCATACATTCTTTTCTATTCGAAAGCCGTCTTACAAGACGGCTTTTTTATTTCTATGTAATCGTATTTGACAAATTTCAAAAGTTGGCAAATCTCTTGGTGAATCAGTAACTTTGTAATTATATTTTATTCTATGAAGAAGATTCAAAACTAGATAAATGGCCGTTTACAGGATGCACTTTCAGGCAAATGGCTGGATAATTACAATCCTGCTACGGGAGATATTTATTCCTTTATTCCTGATTCGGATAAGGAAGATATTGAGCTCGCAGTAGAGGCGGCAAGCATGGCATTCCCGGGTTGGTCGGCTACTCCGGCAGAAAAACGTTCACAGATCATGCTGAAAATAGCAAGCATGATTGAGAGCCGAATGACTGAACTTACCGAGGCAGAATGTCTGGATAACGGCAAACCCTTATGGCTTGCCCGTGCAGTTGATATTCCGCGCGCAAGGGATAATTTCAAGTTCTTTGCCACTGCTATTTTGCACGAAGCAAATGAAGCACACCAGACGGATCATACAGCGATAAATTACACCTATTACACTCCTGTGGGAGTAGTGGGATGTATTTCCCCATGGAACTTGCCATTATACCTGTTTACCTGGAAAATAGCCCCGGCAATAGCGGCGGGTTGCTGCGTGGTGGCAAAGCCTTCTGAAGTAACACCAATGACGGCTTATTTACTCTCAGAAATATGTAAAGACGCTGGACTGCCTGCTGGTGTTTTGAATATTGTGCATGGCCTCGGCCCAAAGGTGGGGAATGCCATCACAGAGCATCCGGATATCAAGGCGATATCATTTACCGGAGGGACAAAAACAGGAGCAGAGATAGCCAGAAAAGCGGCACCTGTTTTTAAGAAATTATCATTGGAATTAGGCGGTAAAAATCCAAATATCATTTTCGCTGATTGTGATTTTGATGCCATGCTGAAAACCACAATACAATCATCCTTTTCCAACCAGGGACAAATATGCCTGTGTGGTTCACGGATTTTTGTGGAGGAAAGTATTTACGAAAAATTCAAATCAGCATTCGTAGAGCGCGTAAAGGAATTGAAAGTGGGAGATCCGTTACTGGAAGATACGCGCGTTGGTGCTATCGTATCCAAACCGCATTTTGAAAAGATCCTATCCTATATAGAACTCGCCAAAGAGGAGGGAGGAACCATACTTGCCGGGGGTAATGCAGTGGTTCCTGAAGGCAGGTGCAGCAATGGATATTTCATAGAGCCTACCGTTATTGATGGCTTGCCATATACCTGCCGTACCAACCAGGAGGAAATATTCGGACCTGTAGTAACAATAACTTCATTTAAAAATGAAGAGGAGTTACTGGAAATGGCAAACAGCACTATGTACGGACTTAGTGCCACTATCTGGACTACCAACCTCCAGAAGGCACACAGGGTAGCTCATAATGTACATAGCGGAATCATCTGGATCAATTGCTGGCTATTGCGAGATCTGCGCACGCCTTTCGGTGGAATGAAATCATCGGGTGTAGGCAGGGAAGGCGGATTTGAAGCGCTCAATTTTTTCAGGGAAATTAAGAACATCTGTATTAAGCTATAAAATTCTTAATCAGGATTAAAATAAAAAAGGATCCCGCTTGCGGGATCCTTTTTTATTTTAAGTTAAGTGTTTTTATTTACAGTTGAAATCGTAAAAAATAGTTCTTGCATTGTAACCGGTTACAGTGACCTTGCCCGGGATATTGTCAGAAGTAAAATCATCATAAGAATATGTGGAAGTGAAATTATTGGACAAGCTATCAGTAAGAGTAGCGCTAAGAACATTATGTTTCGCAAAATCAATTGCAGAATAATGAATACGATCTTTGGTTAGCAGTCCGCCCGGAAGTGTAGTGCTGTTATTATCAAAAGTATAAGTTATTGTTGTATCTGGCTTGTTGAAATCAGGAGGATTATGAGCTATGGTTTCAGTAGTCGGAAGCCCGTTAACATAGGACCACGTGGTAAGAGCAACTTGTTTGCCGTTGAAGTAGGTAATCATGTATTGTATTGTATTATAACTTGGAAATGATCCACCAACCAATTGATATTGGAAAACGTATGGAGATTTTACTGATCCCGTCATGGTATAGGTTTGATAAATTCCTCCACCGGCAAGAATCTTTTCAATATTGAAAGTGCCTGTACTTATTTCTATATTGGTGGCACTTACTTTCTTAATGGTATATTGGATTCCACCGCCGCTATAACCTGTAATCGAATCAGTGGTGGAATCCCTGGCTAAGATGTATTCTACGGTGCCTGTGCCATCAGTATAGGTAACATCCTTGGGAAGGCACTTTTTGACGGTAGTGGTAGTTGTTCCTGTAGAAGCTGTGGTACTGGTGGTGGTGGATGTGGATGTGGTATCCTTTTTCTTACTGCAGGAAGCAATGAGCAAAATTGAACTGAACACTGCTACAAATGCAAAGGGATAAAAATACTTTTTCATTGTCATTTAATTTAATACGAAATTGATCTTTTTTTTCATTATTTCCAAATCCGGCAAGAGCAAATATACACGGAATTTAATTCAATCCTACTTCTATGGATCGCAATTCATTTATTTTCGCAAACAATTCATACCCGGGTTGCACCTTATATTTTAACGAGGCAAGCGTTAAACTCAAGTTCTCATCAGGGGAGGAAACCTCCACCCGTAATGGGGTAGGGCCTGCATTATCCTTTGCAATGTTTTCAAGTTTTTCGCAAAGTTCAGGGGTTATTTCTTCAAGAGGTACTTTCAATACAATGTTCTTGGTCATTTTATTGTGTACCTCGGCGAGCAGGAAAATATCCATCACCTCGGGTTCAATTTCTCCATTGAAACGGGGTTTGCCGTTTACTTTCATCATGACTACCTTACCTTCATCCAGATAATTCCTGAACTTGATGTAATTTTCGGAAAACAACCTGAATTCCATACTGCCTTTGTAATCTTCAAAACTGAAAGCCACCCAGTCATTGCCGCGTTTATCCTTGCGCAGGATAACCTTGGATATAATACCCGCCAATATCTGGAGTTTACCCGGTATTGGTTTGAAATCAGCAGTACTTGCATTTGCAAAATACTTGATCTCGGTTTTATATTCATCTAAAGGGTGTCCGCTGATATAGAAGCCCACCACTTCCTTTTCCTTGTTTAATGCTTCGAGCCTGCTCCATGGTTCGCAGTCCGGAATTTTTGGTTGTGTTACTCCGGAATAGGTATCATCACCGCCGAAAAGTGACATGGATACATTTACTTTTGAATTTTGAAAAGCCGCACCGTATTTA
>CAILMK010000260.1 GCA_903835275.1 uncultured bacterium
GTACTTTTACATCGCAATGATGTTCCTTGTTATTGTGAAACTTGCATTCAACCATAATAAGATCACCACCCTTTCTTGCAATCACATCCACTTCATGGGAAACACAGTGCCCTTGAAGAATAATATCCACCTGAACACTATAGCCCATTTCCTGCATTATGTATCCAATGAATTTTTCAAATGGAAATCCACTGGGTCCGATTTCCATTATAGCTGATCTTAATTTGTATTTTCCGGAATGGACTCCATTGGTTTTTCTTAATGATGCAAGGGCAATTTTATAAATATCTCTGGTCCGCATGCCGTCAAAAATCTTGTTCCTGACATCAGAAAGAACCTTTTGAATGATCTCTTCATTAGCGCCGGAACGCTTTAATGAATTGATAAATTTTTCCTCTGAAAAAGGAACAAGTTCACCAGTGGATTTCTGAATCAGGATTCTCTTTGCTTGCATTATTTCCGGTTTGCCTTTTCGGCCTTTTCTTTTTCTTTTCTTTCCTCTTTTTCCTTCTTCTTGAAATACCCGCTAAAAAAGAAATTATGCTTCATTGCTTCCATATTCTGGTTAAGCCCATCCGTAGCATTTTTAATATTTAAAACACTTTGCTTAAGGTCTGCCGCAAGAGCCGTATCGGTCAATAATTTATTAACTGTACCGTTACCGGAATTCATCCGGTCTGCAGCAGTAGAGAGTTGCCCTGAAAAAGCATTCAATTTATCTGAAGTGCTTTTGAACTGACTGAGCAGTTCAGAAAACTGTCTGGTTGAAGCAGTATCTGTAAGTATCTTTCCTGCCACCCCTTTCCCTCCTTTTACATCACCAATCATTTGCTTAATTGTATTGGATATACTCACCGCATTTGAAGAGAAGGCATTGATATTGTTAAAAGAGCTTTTGAGACTCGTTGCCATTGCTGAATCCCTGTACAATGCCTGGATAGTACCATTGTTTGCATTCAATTCATCGGTAAGTTTTCTCAAATTCCGTGTAATGACCTTCACATTCTGGTTTGATTCCCCGAGGGTTTGTATTACTTCATCCGTATTGAAAGGATCCTTTCCATGAATGAAATCATCATCTGCCACTACTGCATCCCCCGGCTTTCCGGTGGTAATATCAACCAGTTTATCTCCCATCAAACCGTCTGACGAGATGGATGCCAGGGCGCTTTTTGTAATTACGTGGCGCTTTCCTTCTTCAATAATCATTACAACTTCAACAGTTGTATCATTTAAAAGAATAACGGATTTAACAACACCTGCTTTTACTCCGTTAAAGCGGACATTGCCTCCCGCTTTCAGTCCGGAGGCATTTGAAAAACTGGTTTTCAGTGTGAATGTCTTTGAGAACATTTCACTCTTGGAACCCACCTGGAATATTCCTATAATAAAAAGAAAAATCCCCACGATTACAAACGCTCCAAGTATAATATTTCTTCTAAGTTCTTTATTCATAACTTTAGCTTTTATCGTACAAAAAATGGTTTTACAATAGGGTCTTCAATCTTAATAATATCCTCATATTTGCCTTCAGCGTATGCTATACCATCCGATAAAAATACTATGTGACTGGACACCCTTTTCGCAAGTTCTACATCATGTGTTATAATTATTGATGCTGTATTGTATTTTTTCTGCACATCAAGAATCAGATCTGTTATTTCACCTGAGGTAATTGGATCCAAACCAGTAGTTGGTTCATCATATAAAACAATTTCAGGATCAAGTACCAGACTGCGTGCAATACCTATTCTCTTTCTCATTCCTCCGGAAAGTTCAGAAGGCATTAGATCAATCGTATGCTCCAAACCAACATTCCTCAATACTTCCCTGACCTTCTCCTCAATATTTATTTTAACTGTAATATGGTGTTTTCTTCTCAGAGGGAATTCAAGGTTTTCACGAATAGTCATGGAATCGTACAAGGCGCTGCTTTGAAATACAAACCCGATTCTCATTCTCAGGTCATCCAGTTCCTTTTGCTTCATCACGAGTATATCTTCACCGAAAACCCTCAGTGTACCTGCATCCGGTTTTATAAGCCCGATGATACATTTAATAAGTACTGTTTTCCCAATGCCTGACTTGCCCATTACTACGACATTTTCAGCAGGAAATACCTTCAGGTTAAAATCCTTTAACACCTCATTACTTCCAAAGGCCTTTTGCAAATGCGTGACCTCGATAATGGGTTCTGCATCATTTCTCAGTGCTGTTTGTTTTTCTTCAATATGTAGTGGTGTACTGATCATAAATATCCTAACAAACCTGAAATTTGTGTTACAATCATATCAATTACTATGACACTAAGCATGGCAACCACTACCGATACATTGGTCGCCTGCCCTACTCCTTCCGTGCCCTTTTTAGAATAATATCCCTTTGTGCATCCTACAAGGCCAATGGCAAAGCCAAAGAAAAATGTCTTAATAAATGCCGGAAGAATATCAGTAAAATGTAATGATTCAAATACCCGGGTAAAGAAGAAACCAAGGTTAATAGTATCCTTGGTATTTGAGCCTATAAACGCACCCAAAAGTGAAATAACATCAGCGTATACAGTCAGTACCGGCACCATGAGTGTGGTTGCAATGATCCTTGTTGCGACAAGATACTTAAACGGATTTGTCCCTGAAACCTCCATGGCATCTATTTGTTCAGTTACTTTCATGGAGCCCAACTCTGCCGTGATTCCGGAAGCGATTTTTCCCGCACAAATAAGGGCAGTAACAAATGGCCCCATTTCGCGAATAATGGAAATTGCAGACATGGCAGGTAAATAAGAACCCGCACCAAACTCAACCAATGTAGGCCTTGATTGCATTACCAGTACAAGTCCCAGGATAAAACCTGTGATACTTACCAGTGGAAGGGATGAAGTGCTAAGTTTATAACATTGGCGAAGCACTTCCTTAAATTCGTAGGGAGGCCTGAATGCCTCCCTGAAAATCCGTACAGTGAAACGGGCAAGTTCCGACGACTCTAAAAAGAAATCGTCGATTCCCTTTGAAATTAAAGTATCTTTATGTGAATTGCCTGTCGTCATAAACCTTTTGCAGAAACCCCGAAGGATTTATCATGCAAAGGAAAGACGGAAACATGTCAAATAAACTGACCTAAGTCTGTCAATGACCTGATTTAAATCATGATTTTTGATATTTAGCAAAACGGGCTTAAAATCAATTCCTGAAAATCTGAACGTCCCTTTTACCGTTTTTATCAATGTAAGCGCGGTTCATGGCATTGGTGGTAAAATCAATGGCAAAATTACCATTCTTATCAAGGGAAATAATACCTCCCTCGCCCCCAAGGTTTTTAACTTTATCCAATGCAGTAGCAAGCGCTTTTTGAAGAGAATAGCCTTTATATAAAACCATACTAGCAATATCTTTGGCTACTCCAAGGCGGATAAAATATTCACCTGTACCGGTGCAGGAAACCGCACAGGAAGTATTATCAGCATACGTACCTGCACCAATGATCGGTGAATCCCCCACCCTGCCGGGTTTTTTAAAGGATACTCCACCCGTGGAAGTGCCAGCAGCGATATTGCCTTGTTTATCCAATGCGACTACTCCGCAGGTTCCGAAATGATTGGGTTTTTCTTCTATGGAATTATGACCACTTTTGCGAATGGAATCCTCCCTGGCTTTCCAGTTTTTCCAATCATTCATGGCACCATCCGTATAAAAATATGAATTATCCACTATTTGCAAGCCCTGGCTTTTTGCAAATTCTTCCGCCCCGCGCGCTACCAACATAACGTGTTTCGTGTGATCCATTACAGCCCTTGCTGCGGATATCGGATTTTTAATGGTCATCACTGCTGCCACTGAACCTGCTTTTAAATCTACTCCCTGCATAATGGAAGCATCCAATTCCACTTTCCCATCCTGATTGAAAATAGCGCCCTTGCCTGCATCAAATATCCCCGCATTTTCCATGACATTTAGAGTGGCTTCAACGGCATCCGTACTGCTGCCACCATTTTCCAATATCTTATGCCCCACATCCATGGCTTCATTAAGCTTATCAGTTACTATCTTGATATTTTCAGCAGACATCTTTGACCTATCCATATTGCCAGCCCCCGCATGAATAACGATCACAATGGGACGATCATTTACCGGAGCAATGAATGATGTAAGTCCGATAAAAACAGGTAATGCCGCCAAAAAGAGAAGTTTCTTCATAATCTTGTTTTCAAAGGTCGAAATTAAATAAATAATGCTACATTTGATACCTAATTGGGTATATCTCAAAATATTCTACTTAAAACGCGATTATATGAAAACTCAAAAAGTATTTTCTTTCACAAGTGTTTCACTTGTATTATTAATGTTTGCGTACAGCGCTTCCGCACAAAGCAAATGGACATTGGATACTGTGCTTTCAGCGGGTTCACATACATCCGGCATTGCCATCACATCCGATGGTAAAAAAGTTGTAGTAAGTAATAATACCAAACCGGGACAGGTCAGGATCATTAACACTTCAACTTTCGCACAGGATAGTATTGATATCAGTTCTATAGAAAACTATCCTAATGGAGTTGCTATAAATCCCAACGATTCCATAGCTTATATTGCTACTTTGCATGATATCATTTACATTGATATTCCAAATCATTCATCCAAGGGATATTTTCCGGCTCCGTGTGTCGGAACTACCTTATACGGACTTACCGTTACTCCGGATGGCAGTACTGTGGTCTTTCCTGATCTTGCATCCAATTGTATAGACCAGGTTATACGTTCTATTTCGGCAAAATCTGTAGCAACTACATCCACAGCTATAAAAGTTTCCACAAAAGGGGAACTCTATGGTATAGATATGGCTGGAAAGACATCCGTTGTTGTGACTGCAAATAATGCAGCACCACTCGAGGTGGGTCTTTCAAGTTCCAATGTACTCGGCATTTCAGGACTTTCATCTTCTTATGCTGTTGTATCGCTTCACAATGGCGAGGAAGCACTCATTTATGACGGTGATTCCATCTTTCGCGTTTCATTAAAATCCCTGAAGGCTACCAAAACAATTTGTGCCTTATCATATAATACTAGCTACCAAAATATTTCAATCACTTCAGATGATAAATATGCCATAGCAGCAGGAAGCTTTGATAAAGTGGTTATTGACCTTGACAGCAACAAGGTTATTCAATCATTTTCATCGGGTGGAGTGAATGCAGCCTTTGCTCCTGATGGTTCTTTTTTCTATATAACCGATAGCTATAATGGAGCAGTAAGGGTTTACAAAAAATCAATCACCAATGCCATCGCTGAAGCTGAAAAGAACACACTGGCAATTTCCATTTTCCCTAATCCTGCTTCAGACTTATTGAACATTTCCTCCACCGGGAAATCATTTGCTTCTGCCAATGTGAAAATTTATAATATGCAGGGGCAATGCGTACAATCCTTAATGAATATTACCGGCAATACATTTTCAATTCCTCGCAATGGACAGAGTAAGGGGATGTATATGCTGAAAATACAGGACAAGGAGGGTAAAAGTGCGACAACTAA
>CAILMK010000261.1 GCA_903835275.1 uncultured bacterium
TCCATTTATACCGCTACTTTGACCAATCGAACCAGCCAGGGTACTCATATATCCTGTCGGAGTAATCTTACGAATGACAAAATTACTTGAATCGGCTACATAAAGGTTGCCTGCACTGTCTACTGTAATGCCAATAGGTTGATTTAGCCCTGCTGTACGCGTCACCAATGTTGAAACATTCCAATTGCCACTTGATTGAGTAAGTTTTCGTACAGTATTGTAGGTTATGTCAGTTACGTAAAGGTTACCGGAAGCATCAACGGCTATGCCTTCGATCACACCAAATTGAGCTGCTGTGCCTATTCCATCGGTATTTCCTGCTACGCCTGCTTGCCCAGCAATCGTTGTAACTATTCCAGATGGGGTTATTTTTCTTATTGCGTAGTTTTTACTGTCTGCAACGTACAGATTACCTGCAGTATCTACTGTAATGCCAAAGGGATTATTAAATTGAGCATTTAATCCTGATCCGTCTTCAGTTCCGGTGTTGTAGGCTGCACCAGCTAATGTACTGATCGTATAAGGAGTCGAATACACTGCTTGAGCTTGAGCGTATGCATAGAAACTAAAGAATATGCCAATGGCGAATAGTGCACTGGCATAGTAGGATAAAGAAACACGATTTAATGACATATTAGAATGGATGGACTTGCCTAATTAGTTTATAAAAATAGATCAAAAGACTTGCTCCTACAAGCAAACTTAGGATTGCATAGCTCATGTTTTTGAGTGTTGTTGTTCCTGTATATCGCGAAGAAAAAAACGTCCCTGAATTTTTGACACGAATTAGAGATATCTTGGTTTCGGTAACTGATGACTATGAAATCATTTTTGCTTTAGACCCATCCCCGGATAACACAGAAGAGATTATTCTGCTTGAACGAAACAAGGACCCCCGAATTAAGTTGCTTAAATTTTCAAGACGCTTTGGTCAGCCTATGGCTACATTTGGCGGTATGAGCTATGCTGGTGGTAGTGCGGTGATTATCATGGATGTGGATCTTCAGGATCCGCCTGAACTGATTGCTACTATGGTAGAT
Source organism: uncultured bacterium (assembly GCA_903835275.1). Lineage (GTDB taxonomy): Bacteria > Bacteroidota > Bacteroidia > CAILMK01 > CAILMK01 > CAILMK01. The sequence continues at coordinate 1,041 of CAILMK010000261.1, forward strand.
AAGTGGAAGGAGGGTTACGATGTCGTTTTACCTCAACGAATGAGTCGCAAAGGAGAGCCTTGGATTAAGCGTGCAGTTGCGAAATTAGGTTATGGGGTGATCAGAAAAATCGCGAATGTTTCAATCCCTCCTAATACAGGAGATTTTAGGCTTTTATCCCGCCGAGCTGTAGACGAAGTTATAAGCCTTAAAGAAAGCCACGGTTTTTTAAGAGGCATGGTGGCAGTCGTAGGATTTAAACAGGTTTTAATTCCCTTTGATCGCCCAGCTCGCTTTGCTGGAGATACTAACTATAATCGTTTTTTTGGATCATTACGCATTGGTTTTAATGGAATTTTTGGTTTTTCCAGTTATGCTTTGACCTTAAGCACTCAATTTGGGTTTCTAATTGCGGGATTTTCTTTCTTAAGCGGCGTTGTGTACCTAACAATGAAGCTAATGGGCTTCAACTTTCCACTTGGAAACCCTACCTTAGTTATCTTAATACTATTCATGGGTGGCATTCAGTTAATCAGTGTTGGAATTTTAGGAGAATATATAGGCCGTATCTATGAAGAAGTGCTAGGTCGGCCTAAATTTATTGTGGATCGTGCTGAAGGGCTTGCGCTTAAGCGCTTACGTTGATTTGAGTCGAAGGCCTTTAATTTCATACGTAAATAAATCATAAATCATTGATTTATAACACATTATGTAATATTAATTTCCCCCTATCAGATATATCATTTAGAATTTTACAAGGTCTTAAGCTGCAACACTAAAAGAAAGATTGCCTCATCCTTGGTATCTCTAAAACTCAAGGCTTTTAGTCCTCTGCTACACATGGCTCTTACTACACTATCACAAACGCATCCATCTGGTGAATCTGATGCAGATTCATGGACTCTTACTTTAGATGTGGCTAATCTTTGGAGAGGTGTATTGCTACTTTTGGCGACTATTTTCTCGCACTGGCAGGCTATCGGAGGTGGCTTCATTTGGGATGATGATGCTCATGTTACTCGAGTTGATTTAAGGTCCTTCGAGGGCTTATTTCTCATTTGGACTAAATTAGGTGCAACACAGCAATATTATCCTCTTTTACACAGTATTTTTTGGTTCGAGCATGCGCTGTGGGGTGATAACGCAACGCTATATCATATTGTTAATATCGTGTTTCATACCGTGGCTGTATTCCTACTGGTTTTTTTACTTAGAAAACTAGTAATTCCAGGGGCATGGGTTGCTGGATTTATTTTTGCCTTACATCCCGTTTATGTGGAATCAATCGCTTGGGTGACCGAACAAAAAAACACCATATCTGCTATCTTTTACCTATTGGCTGCGATCAACTATATTAAATATGATCAAGAGCGTAAGCGAAATAGTTATTTACTGGGTTTAGTTTTCTTTGTTTTGGCACTGCTCTCGAAAACAGTAACTGCAACACTTCCAGCTGCCTTGCTGGTTATATTCTGGTGGCAACGTGGCACAATCACTTTCAAACGCGATGTAGTGCCTCTCTTGCCTTGGTTTGTACTAGGCATTGTAGGTGGTTGCTTCACCGCCTGGGTTGAACGTGTTTATATTGGTGCTAATGGTACTGATTTTGCATTAACCCCAGTTATGAGGTGTCTACTAGCCGGTCGTGTAGTATGGTTTTATTTAGGTAAGCTATTATGGCCTGCAAACTTAATTTTTATATACGAGCATTGGAATATCGATTCTTCCTCAGTGCTTCAATATTTCTATCCTGTAGCCCTGATTGCACTAGTTGCAGCTTTATACCTCAATGCCGTGCGTCCATTCATGGGCGATTCTCCGAGTCGTTTCAGTCGAGCTCCTTTAGCAGGATTTCTATTTTTTGTTGGAACTCTCTTTCCCGTTCTTGGTTTTGCAAACGTGTATCCGTTTATGTTCTCATATGTTGCGGATCATTTTCAATATCTCGGTAGTCTAGGGATCATCGTGCCTTTGGCAGCTTTTTGTACAATTAGTTTAGAGAAATTGTCGGCTGAAAATAGAGGTATAGGCTCAGCAGTCGGTGGTGTCATGCTCGGTTTACTTGGCGTTTTATCTTGGCAGCAATGTTCTATGTATGAAAGTGGAGAAACCCTTTACAAGACGACGCTTGAAAAAAATCCTTCGTGCTGGATGGCTCATAATAATCTAGGGGCAATTTTACTTAATCAGGGAAAGGGAGCCGAAGCAGAAGCTCATTTCGTTGAAGCCCTACATCTAAGAACTTTGTACGCTGACGCGCAGAGTAATCTAACGAGTATTTTAATTCGTACCGGACGCTATAAAGAAGCGGTCGATAGTGGAATTAAATCATTGAAATTAAGAGAAACTGCCGAAGCTGAAAATAGTTTAGCTATAGCACTAGCAAATACGGGCCGCTATCAAGAAGCTATATCCCATTATTTAATAGCTATACGTATTAAACCTAATTTTTTTGAAGCGCTGAATAATGTAGGTAACTCCTACATGGCTTTGAGACGATTTGATGATGCTTTCACTAGTTTTCAAGCAGCAATAAAATTAGCACCTAATTATGCTGAAGCATACGATAATTTCTCTATACTACTGCTAAATTTGGGTAGAAAAGAAGATGCCTTAAA
>CAILMK010000262.1 GCA_903835275.1 uncultured bacterium
GACAATGGCAGGGTACAGGTATTTGAAGGCTGGCGCGTTATCCACTCCGTATATTTAGGCCCTTCCAAGGGAGGCATACGTTATGCCCCAAATGTGCATCTTGAAGAAGTAAAGGCACTTGCTGCCTGGATGAGCTTCAAATGTGCCGTGGTGAATGTTCCTTTCGGGGGAGCTAAAGGCGGTATCAAATGTAATCCACGCGAAATGAGCAAGGGCGAGCTGGAAAGGCTGACCCGTGCGTACACTTTTGCCTTGGCTGATATCATTGGACCTGACCGCGATATTCCTGCTCCGGACGTTGGAACGGACCCACAGATCATGGCTTGGATCTATGATGCCTATAGCCGCAGGATGGGATTTTCTTCCCCTGCGATCGTAACCGGTAAACCATTGGTTCTGGGCGGTTCCCTGGGTCGTGTGGAAGCAACTGGACGTGGCGTAATGGTTACTGCCCTTGCTGCCATGGAAAAGCTCGGAATGGATCCTAAGAAATCTTCCGCTGCAGTACAGGGCTTTGGAAATGTAGGTTCTTTTGCTGCCCAGCTGATCGCTGAAAAAGGCGTGAAAGTGAAGGGTATTTCCGATGTGAGCGGCGCTTACTGGAATGACAATGGCATTGACATTCCGAAGGCGATGGACTATTATAAAATGAATAATCTCAGCCTTGATGGATTCAAAGGGGCTGATCTGATAGATAACGAAGCCCTTCTGACCGGCAAAGTAGATCTTCTGATTCCTGCCGCGATAGAAGACCAGATCACCCGCCACAATGCGGATAAGATCCAGGCGAAACTAATCGTGGAAGGTGCTAACGGACCAACTTCTGCCGGTGCAGATACGATACTGAATTCCAAGGGCATTATGGTCGTACCGGATATCCTTGCCAATGCAGGTGGCGTAACGGTTTCCTACTTTGAGTGGGTGCAAAACCGCATGGGCCATTTCTGGAGCCTGGATGATGTATACCGTAAGGAAGACCAGATCATGAATGATTCCTTTGAGAAAGTATATGCCATCTCCCGCAAACATAATTGCAGTTTGCGCATCGCAGCATACATAGTGGCTATTGATAAAATAGCATCCACCATGAAACTGAGAGGGGTGTTTTGATAATTTACCCTTAAGAAGGGGAATATGATATTTGACAAAGGCGCTGATATGGCGCCTTTGTTGTTTTAGGCAGTCCGGACACACTTGGGCGTTTGCTTTAATTCTTTATTAAGTATATTTGCACAACAATCAAAAACAACCATCAATTATCGATTATGCTTAAAGCGCAGCTTTTTATTTTATTAGTCATTTTATGCAAAGTTGAAACTGGATACTCACAACTGATTCAAAAATTTACAACTTTTGACAAAAATTTCAGCTTTGAAGAAAACAGAGGACAAATACCCGCTGAATCATCAAACAAGGTTTTCTATTTTGTTAATGGTGGCGATGTTCGCTTATACGCAATGCCCGGCAAATTTCGGCTGGCCATCCTAAGGCAATCTGGAAATGGCAATAAAAATAGCCGATTTTCAATTAAAAATAAGCAAGATACTTCACACTTAATAAGCAGTATAATAGATTTTACACTATTGGATGCCAATCTCAAAGCTGAAGTAATCCCGTCCAAACAATTATCAAATGTATCGAACTATTTTCGAAGCGGATGTCCAAGTAAAGGAATAGTAAAAATAAAGCATTATAAGCAGGTCGCCTACATTGATATCTACCCGAAAATTGATCTCGTGCTTGAAATGAAGAATGAAGGTCTGGAATATCAATTTGTGATTCATCCCGGAGGCAATGTAAATAGCATCAAGCTGCAAAGGCAAGGAGTGTCCGGTATAAGTGCCAATGATAATGGAAGTATTAACTATTCAAATTCAATATGCAAATTTGAAGAAAGCAGGCCGATTGTAATATCTGGCAATGAGGTCAAAACAGAGGCTGATTTTGTTTCATCTTCAAATATCACAACTTTCAAAATTGACAATTATGATAGCTCAAGAGATGTTATTATAGATCCACTGATTACTTGGGCTGAATATTTTGGCTATTATAATACCTATTTCAATTCAATGATTACAGATCATAAAGGTAACCTATATATGATTGGAGGTACATCAAGTGATTCAGGAATTGCCACCCAAAATTCTTTTTTAAATATATATGATCACGCTGAGGATGTTTTCGTCTTAAAAATGGATACCGCAGGTCGTCGGATCTGGGCAACATATTACGGCGGTTATAATAATGATTTCCCTTCAAGGATTGTATATGACGGAGCGCAAAACATATATTTTTCGGGCAGTACTATCAGTTCGGATAATATTTCTACCCCCGGAGCTTACCAGGTTAAAAACAATGGCCCTTTTGATCCCTATTCCAATTATACAGGAGATGTGTTTCTTGCAAAATTTGATACATCAGGACAGAGAATATGGGGGACATATTTTGGAGGCACAGGTAATGATAATGCTCTTGGTTTATCCATTGATAACGGTGGAAATTTATATTTCGATGGTGCAACATTAAGCGAGTCAAAAATAGCCACCAAGGGTTCTTTCCAGGATACAGCAGTTTGGTATGCAGGTAATAGCAATGGTTATCTGGCATGTTTTGATACTTCCGGCAATATAAATTGGGCAACCTACTTACATGGTAATAATGGAGGCACTTATTTGTATGATTGCAAAAACGACAAAAACGGTAATGTATATTTGACCGGCGTGACCGGAGACGTAGGTATGGCACCTACCCGTATCGTTATCA
>CAILMK010000263.1 GCA_903835275.1 uncultured bacterium
AATGTATTCCCTGCTTTTTCTGATGTAAGTGAAATTTCAGGCGCGAAAGGGCTACACTTTGTTCTCTGAATATTATCAGACTTGACAGTTATAGAATATTTATCTGAGCTATTATAAGAATAGATTACTGTTCCCAATATAGTGGTGTCTTTTGTGTCATTCCTTTTATATGCGACAAACAAATTGATTCTGGCATTTGGGATTTCCGCTTTAATAATCGTACCATCTCCGGATATAATTTCATTTTTATTATAGTCGTAAATACTGATTTCGTCCTCTGCTCCGCAACATCCATGTTTGATGGTCTTGTAATAGTTAGTTTCAAGAATAAATTCATCGCAATATTCACTTACATCAAATGCTAGTCCCTCCGGATTCTCCAATGATTTGAGTTGAACTTCAATGGTTTTATTTTGTCCTTCAACTTCAGTGGAACTATTTGTTGTAGACGTGAATTTTGCGATATATTCGTTCAAATCCTTTTGAAGAGAAAGATATACAACTTTGTAATTCACTTCCTTGGTTTCAAAATTATAACCTTTGGCACTATCATATTTCAGGATTTTAAAAGAAGACTGTCCACTATCAGCGTAAGCATTTTTTAAGGGATCATGGCTTTTAAAGGATTTCGTTTCATTCTTTGGAGCATTATTGCATCCTGAAAGCCCGGCAAATATTAGTGTAAAAAAAATGAGACTCTTCATTTGCTTTTTTAAATCGTAAATCTGAAATCGTACATCGTAAATCAGCCCAGGCTTTTATTAAACAAATCTTTCCTGAGGAAGAACTTAATCATTCCTCCACTGGTAAGGCTGGTGAGTATCGCCATGGTTGTAAGGGCAACGAATATTTGGGGAGTGATGAGTCCTGCCTGTAAAGCCACTAATCCAAGAATGATCTCCATAGCGCCGCGTGCATTAATACCGAACCCTATGGCGAGGGATTCATAATTGCTCAGGCCTCCAATTCTTCCTCCAATATATCCACCTACGATCTTTGAAATAATGGATACTACCTGGATAAAGAGCGTAAGCGTCAGGCTGAAATTGGCAATGAAATTTACTTTTAAACCAATGGATACAAAAAATAAAGGAGCGAAAACGTTAATCACAAACTGGTGAATACTATCCTTACTGCGCTCGGTGAGCTCCAATGATTCCCCGAAGGCAACGCCCATTAAAAATGCCCCGAAAACCGCATGAATCCCTATGGACTCAGTGATGAGGGCGCCAATGAAACACATCCCCATGGCTATGGTCATGGCAATGGCAGGCCCGCCTTTTTTACTGCTTATAAAAACAAATAGACGATTGATCAGAAATTTGAATACAGTAAGGGTAAGGACTGCAAATAAAACCGTCTTCAATATAGTAAAACCAATGGCAGGACTTGAGCTTGCCCCGTTGGTCACCGGCATCAGGCTTAGGACTACAGAGAATAAAAGCCATCCAACAAAGTCATCCATCATTGCGCAAGTAACAATTAGCGAACCGATCTTTGTATTCAACAATTTTAGGTCCAAAAGTATTTTAGCAATAACCGGTAGCGCGGTAATGGATAAGGCAGTACCGAAAAACAAGGTGAATGCAGGACGGAAAGCCGGATTTGATATACCGAATTGATCAAAAAGAAACCATCCGCAGGCGCAACCGAGGGATAAAGGAATGATCATTCCCAGGAAACTTATGAAAAATGCTGATTTTCCATTTTTCCATATCATGGGCAATTCTATTTCCATGCCGGAAATAAAGAGCATCATGATGAGTGATACGTTATAAATACCATCCATTGCCATGGTGGAATTGGGATGCATCAGGAAAATACTTGAAAAAGTGTCCGGCATAAAGTGCTGGAAAACCGATGGGCCTATAAAAATACCGCCAATGATCTCACCAACCACTGCAGGTTGGTTCATCCTCTTGAACAATTCACCGAATATGCGCGCCACCACCAGCATCAGGCAGAGCTGGAGAAGGAAGAAATACATATCATCGTGAATCAGTCTGACCATTAGTTTATCAATAATAATTTACATGGAAGATTTAAAAGTGCATATTCAATGTTTCGTGGAAATAGCTTATCCCAGAAGCCAAATTTGAGTTGAGGATAGGCATCCACAAGCATATCGGCTTCAATTTCTGCGGCATAATGTACCAGTGCAACTCCCGAATGGCCGAATAATATTTTGGTGGTAATATCAATTCCGCTAAGGTCGTACTGATCAAGCATTTTGTAAATGTAATCCTGTTCCTCTTCCACCAGTTGTTCCTCCAGTAAATCGGATTGTTTCTCGGAGTAATATCTTTTAAATAAATGACGTGAATTTTTTATGGAGGATTCCTTTACAAAATAAATTTTCTCAGCCTTGAATACCCTTGCAAAAGCAAGACCTTTTTGGATGACCTTTTGAGGAGATTCATCGTTTACAGAAACAATAATCTTCCTTATTGGCTTTGGGTCTTCAGAAGGATCGGGAATCAATAAAATAGGGATATCCGTTTGGCGGGCTAATTTCCGTGCAATGCTTCCGAAATAATATTTGCGGAATGTTTCCTGCTTCAACGCACCGGAAATGAGTAGGTCTGCACCTTGTTCCTTCGCCACTTTTGCAATTACCATCGGGACATTGCCAGTTTTATAAATCACTTTTGTATGCGCGGTAGAAAGGTGATTCATGCTTAATTGGTCTTTCAGGATGGTATCTTTTTCAGCATCATGCTCTCCTGAGTGAATAAGAAGCAAATCAGCACTAAATAAATCAGCGATATGCTTTGCTTCTGCCAGCAGGGAACCCAGGCGTGGCGAAAAACCAAATCCGAGTGCTATGTATTTTATGTTTTTAATAGAGAAGCTAAATTTGTGACCAAATTAAGCAATTTGTTTGAACTGAAGATGAATAGAATGAAAATTTGGTTATTTTGAATTGAATTTTTATTCAAATCAAAAGAAAATTAAAGAATTTAAAATTCAGAATTAGTAGAATCTATTCAGCCCCTTAATCGTTACTTTGCAGTCCTAATAGTATTTGCATATTGAAAAGGTCCTCTAACCTGATAGAATTCTCCTCAAAGGGCTTGTATTGCCCTATCGGCAAATTCTATATAGATCCCTTTCGTTCGGTGGATCGGGCGCTTATTACCCATGCACATGGAGACCATGTGCGAGCAGGAATGAAGCATTACCTGGCACACAATGATTCAATCCCAATCATGAAGCTAAGGATAGGCGAGAATATCAATGTGCAGGGTGTTGCTTATGGAGAGGAATTAAATATCAACGGAATAAAAGTATCTTATCATCCTGCCGGGCATATTCTCGGTTCATCACAAATTCGCCTTGAATACAAGGGCGAAGTATGGGTGGTTTCCGGTGATTACAAAATTGAAGACGATGGGCTCACTGTTCCTTTTGAACCCATAAAATGCCATGCCTTTATTACTGAATCTACGTTTGGCTTGCCTATCTACAAATGGGCTCCGCAGGCGGAAGTATTTGCTGATATGAATAACTGGTGGCGGGAGAATAAAGAGAAGGGTGTTACGAGTGTAGTCCTTGCGTATGCACTTGGCAAGGCGCAGCGCATCCTTCATAAGCTCGATCCGTCAATAGGTAACATCTTTGTGCATTCCACCATACGGGATACCAATGATGCTTTTAACAATGCCGGAATACCGGTGGTGAGTTATCCTGTCATTGAATCTGGAAAGAATAAATCATTATACAAAGGATCATTAATCATCGCTCCTCCGGGATGGGCAAGTTCCAACTGGCTGAATAAATTCCAACCCTATTCTACTGCCATAGCCTCCGGGTGGCTTGCTGTGCGCGGATCCAAACGCAGATTTGCATCCGACAGGGGATTTGTTTTATCAGATCACGCGGATTGGCCTGGATTGAACCTTGCAGTGAAGGAATGCGGCGCTGAACGTGTTTTTGTAACACACGGATTTACAAAAGTGTTTTCAAAGTGGTTGCAGACGCAGGGAATAGATGCGCATGTAGTGAATACACTTTATGAAAATCAATTTTCCGGAGACGAAGAAGAAGGAATAGCAGAAGGGGAGGAGGCTGAATGAAAAAATTTGCCAAACTATTCTTCGATCTCGAGCAGACCGAACAGACCGGAGGGAAAGTTGATCTCATGCTGCATTATTTCCGTAGTGTAAGTGATGAAGATAAATTATGGATGATCGCCTTATTCACGGGAAGGCGGCCAAAGCGCGTGGCAAATTCTGCCTTGCAGCGTGAATGGGCAACGGAACTTGCCGGAATCCCTATATGGCTATTTGATGAATGTTATGCAACCGTGGGTGATCTTTCAGAAACCATTTCGTTATTAC
>CAILMK010000264.1 GCA_903835275.1 uncultured bacterium
CGTCCGCAGGTGGTCAATTTGATCCGGTGCGGGGTGGTCAATTTAGACCGGCATCAGGTGGTCAGTTTCGTCCGGTGGACGGTGGTCAATTTGACCGAGTTTTCCAGTTGTTTTAGTTTGTTTCAAAAATAGGGGAATTTCTTCTTTGTTCCAGCAGTGTCTCCTGACGGGTTGGGATGAGCGCGGGTAGGGACACTGCGATGAGTAGATTCTGCACGCAGAGTCCTCCCCAAAACACATTCCCGTACTTCGAGAGACTTTGCTGGAACTACAAAAACTACCATCTTTGCCAAATGCCCCATCCCCGTGGTTGAATGCTGATAGTTGCCATATCATCAACTACTACCAGATCCATTTTTTTTGCAGTAGCTAAAATATCTTCTACCTTGTTTATCCTGATAAGGACAGGAATACGTTCAATTACAGAGCCGCTGCCTTCGGGGTATTTTACCTGTATTCGGCAGTTGGCGCTTCTTCTTCCATATTCCACTCCAATGCCGGAAAGGTCTTCAAAGAAATATTCTTTCTTGATCATTCCTTTTCTCGTTACCAGTATAAGCTTGTCAGGTGATAAATACAATGAATATCCCGGGAAAAATTTCTTGCGCAAAAAATTATGTATTTCAAAAAGCAATGATACAATTACAATGCATACGAAAGCAATTCCACTCTCAACTCCTCCGTTACCCATCCGTGCATAAATGAAGGATGTTATTATAGCTGCAAGCAATCCGAAAAACAAATAATTCTCCCAGGGTTTTATAGCGTCCTTCCCTCCTACTGCCACACTGCCGGGAGTTTTTACAAAGGGCCTTTCTATACCGGGCATTTCAAAATTGTGTCTGCGCATATCCCCCATCGGGAATTGATTCAAAAGGCTGCACATGTATTTAAAAAGTACCGGTGCCTCCGTTGAAAATTCTTTTGGAGTTTCAAAGAAAACTTCAACAGCCACTGCAAAAAATTCCGCAGTATTGGTGCCGCCATATTCCCGGAAGATGCTTCCTTCCTTTCCTGCCTTTTCATATTCATCTGCCGACCTTATCTGCCAATAGCGATAGAACTCTACGAAGTCTTCGTCCTGGGTACTTGCAAAGAAATTATTAGCCATCAGGGCATGTGCCCATTCATGCAAACCAAGGTTAATTTTATCATCCGGATTTGCATATCCTTCTTCAAAATCCTCCCAGGAAAAAACGATGGCGCCTTTTGTATTGGTTTCGCCCTTGTGGTATAAATTATCTGATTTGGAAAGAAATGCCTTCGGATAAATAATGATGTCTGTGAATCTTTCCAGGTGAAAATCATTCAATCCAAATGTAAGTTGTATAGCAGATGCAGAAACCAGGGTTTTCATCCGCTCAGTAACAGTCAAATTTTCCCGTCCCGAGAAGTTTTTTGAATTGATAAAATGCGTCAGCCTTCTGAGGAATTTTTCCTTATCCGAAAGTTCAAGCTTTTTATAAAAACTGAATTCAGCCTCAAGCAGACCGGTATCAATAACCATGGTTTTATCAAAAAAGGACATTCTGTAATTGAGTATATGCGAAGATAAGATTTAATTTGGAAAAACATCCTGCCTCATTGCCTGGAATCCGTTCACTAAAGTGAACGGCAATGGATATAGCTTCATACAAGCACAGGGTTGAAACCCTGTGCTATTCAGAAAAGACTTTGAAAATATTGGGTTTAAACCCAATATTTTTTCCCTCAACGTTTGAGTTCTGCATAGAATAGGGTTTCAACCCTATTCTAAAAAAAACCGGGATGAAATTTCTTTCATCCCGGCATACTTTATCAATATTCTACTTCTTTAAAATACGATTTAATTATGCAGCCCTGTATCCGCTGATCGGAACTATCATATCCTTTTCGATAGGCTGTGGTTTTTTAGGCCATGTAAAGATAAACTTGGCGCCTTTTCCAAGATCGGATTCAATACGGATGGTCGCTTCCATTTCATCAATGATCTTTTTAACAATGGCAAGTCCCACACCGGTGTTTTCCTTTTGGTCGCGGGCCTGCAATACCTGGAAGATCACGAAAATCTTATCATGGTACAACTTATCAATGCCGGGACCATTATCTTCAATTGCGAATTCATAAAAATCATTGCTTTCACTGGAAGTGATCTTGACGATACCTTCCGCTTTATCATTATGTTTTATAGAATTGCTGATAAGGTTTGCAAATACCTGTTGCAATTTTGTACGCTCGGTATAAACCATCGGCAGGTCATCATCCATTTCAATTTTTATGTTTGCCGGAGGAGAAAGCAATTCAATAGTGTCCTTAATTAAAAGCTCTACCGGAACAATACTTTCCTCACCTGCCCTGCGTGTAGCACGGGAATAATCGAGGATACCATTGATCAGATTTTCCATACGCTCTACACGTCCTTTCAATATTTCGAAGTTATCCCTAACGTCATCTTTCAATGCCTCGCCAAGGTCTTCTTCAATCCAGCTGCTCAGGTTGCCAATAGCACGAAGCGGAGCCTTCAAATCATGGGATACTACATAAGCAAACTGGTCGAGTTCCTTATTTGTTTTCTGCAAGTCTTCCATGTATTCAGCCATCTTTTCTTCAGCTTCCTTACGTTCTGTAATGTCGCTTTCTATATAAATGTACTTACTAACAATTCCATTTTCTTCAATGATCGGGGTAATGGAGGTTTGTACCCAATAGGTAGATCCATTTTTGCGGTATTGCAAAAGCTCACCTGAGTATGCAGATTTGCTGGTAAGGGTTTCCATCATTTTACCGAAGGTTTCCTTGTCAGTTTTTGCACCGCTTAACATGATGTTCTGGTCTTTGCCTATAACATCATTAAGCGTATATCCTGTAAGGCGCGTAAAGCCATCGTTTACCCATTCCACATTATTTTTATAGTCGGTAATTATAACCGCGTTCTCCGTTTTACTCGCCACAAGGGAAAGCTTTTTAAGTTCTATTGCCTTTTCACGAAGTTCTTCGTGTGCTGCTGTAATACTTTGGATGACGATATTTTTACTGCTTTCAAGGTAATTACTTTGAGCAGCTATGAAAAATATACCTAAGAGACCGCTTACAAGAAAGTCATTATTTAATGCTTCGCCTGAAAGAACGGTAGTAACCATACTTACCCCATTTATAGAGGTATTGTTAACTGTTATGAAATAAAAATAGATAAGATTCAGCAATGAAAGTATTCCGATCATCCTGCCTATCCTGCTACCAAGGAGCATGAAAGCGCAGAGGATAACTGCACCCAGATAAATTACACTGGAGTTCTGTATCCCACCTGAAAAGTAACTTGTAAAGTGCAGTACAAGCATGGTGGAGAGTACAACTACTATATATGCAAATTTGGTGTTGTGGTGTTTTTGCAGGAATATATAGTTAAGTATGTATACAGGAAACATGATTGCCACACTAGCCGGAACTATACCGGACATGTGATAATCAGTATATGCCTGCATGGATACCATCAGGGATACTATAGCGCCGGCAAAGGTAAATGTGCGGAACAATTTATACCGCTGCTTACCCATAATGTCATCAGGAGCTATTTTATAATAGTGATCCTTGTTAAACATTCTTCTCAACAAAAGCTTGATCTGAAAGTAAAGGTGTTTCATAATTCTCTCTTTAATTTTTATGTAAGTGCGCAGTTCTCGATTACGCATATCAAAGCTACAAAGGCAGAATCCAAAAGTCCGGCAATAAGCACCCCTTTCATACAAATGTAAGTATTTTGCACTTTATGTTGTGTTTTTAAATAGACCGCTTTACTTAAAACGGTTCTACGAGAATTTTAGTGGGAACTCATAGATTTGCATCAAATATATAACGAAACTTGGAAAACACGAAATTTTTTAGCGAGTTGTTGAAACTCGGGGAAGACTGGCAAATA
>CAILMK010000265.1 GCA_903835275.1 uncultured bacterium
GCGGCTGCGCTTGCATGGTCACAGATAGGAAGAATAGTTTACGGGGCAGATGATCCCAAAAGAGGATTTTCCAGGTTCTCCCCTTCCCTGCTACACCCAAAAACAGAACTTGTAAAAGGGCTAAAACAGGAGGAATGTTCATCTATTATCAGCAACTTCTTCAAAGAGAAAAGGAATTTGAAATAAACTGTCTTAGAACATCAAAAGAAGCCTGCCTCTCAAATCTGAAATTCCTCTTACCTTTGCCTCAGAAATTCCGATTACGATGATGAAAAAATACATTCAGCTTGCAATTTTACTGCTATCCCCATCCATTTTGTTTTCCCAAAACAAGATGCTTACCATGGAAGATGCCATACTGAAAGGCGGCACTACTTTGGCTGCAACCAATATGCAGGGATTACAATGGAGGGGTGTCAACACCTACACCTTCATAAAGGATAATACACTGATGGAGGCAAACATCAAGGATGCTAAAAATAAAACCTTATTGCATTTGCATAATTACAATGCCCTCCTGCAAGGTATGAAAATGGATACCTTGAAAAGCCTTCCCAATCCTACCTGGCTGACAGACGGAGACGGCCTCTTTACCCAGGATACCATTCTACTGAAATATAATTGCATTGAGAACAAGGATAAGATCACCGAGAACTGGTTCAATATAAATAGCTGGAATAAGAATGCGGAAAACCTGGATATAGAAAAAAGCACTTTCAATGTTGCGTATACACGGGATAATAATTTATTTGTTTCACTTCGCGGTGGAAAAATAATTCAGGTCACAGATGAAAAAAACAAGGGGATTGTTTTCGGAACCAGTGTGCATCGTGATGAATTCGGAATTAAAAAAGGAACGTACTGGTCACCTAATGGAGATTTTCTTGCCTTCTACAGAATGGACCAAAGCATGGTGACCGATTATCCTATTGTAGACATTGGAGACAGGCCCGCTGAAGAAAAATCGATCAAATACCCTATGGCTGGAATGAAAAGCCATGAGGTAACTGTAGGAGTATATTCTGTATCCACAGGCAAAACCATTTATCTGAAAACAGGCGAACCCAAGGAACAATACCTGACCAATGTAACATGGAGTCCTGATGAAAAATATATTTATATCCAGGTCCTGAACCGCGGACAAAACCATGCCTGGCTGAATAAATATGATGCCTCCACCGGTGAATTGGTAAAAACATTACTGGAGGAAACCAATGACAAATTTGTAGAGCCTCTGAATCCGCTTTATTTTTTCAAGAAAAATCCGCATGAATTTATCTACTTCAGTCAGCGCGACGGATGGATGCATTTGTATAAGTACAACGATGAAGGGAAATTAATAAGTCAACTTACAAAAGGGAACTGGCTTGTTAATGATATCATAGGAATGGACGCTGAAGAAAAACATCTTTTCTTCCATTCCACCATGGAAAGCCCGGTTGATATTGAAGCGTATTCCCTTGATCTTTCCACATTGAAAATCGTCAAGATATCACAGGGCAACGGAACTCACAATGCTCTGATGAATGCCGATGGAAAATATTTACTGGATAAATATAGCTCTGCCATAATCCCCAGGGGAATTGACCTTGTTAATTCAAACGGCACACTTGCAAAAATGTTATTGAAGGCTGAAAATCCTTTGAAAGATTATAAACTCGGTGAAACAAAATTGATCACTTCCATTAAAGCTGCCGATGGAAAAACAGTGCTATATGCAAGAATAATACTCCCTCCGAATTTTGACCCAAATAAAAAATATCCTTCTGTAACGTATCTCTACAACGGTCCGCACGCACAAATGGTGACGAATTCATGGTTGTGCGGTTCCAACCTCTGGATGCAATACATGGCACAGCAGGGCTTTATCGTATTTACCATTGATGGGCGCGGCTCCTCCAACCGTGGTTTGGAATTTGAGCAGGCAATCTTCCGTCATTGTGGAGATAATGAAATGGCTGACCAATTGGAAGGGAATAAATATCTGCGCAACCTTTCCTATGTTGATACAGCACGAATGGGCATCCACGGATGGAGTTATGGTGGATTTATGACCACCACCATGATGTTGAAATCGCCGGGAACATATAAGGTTGCCGTAGCTGGCGGGCCGGTTATTGACTGGAAATATTATGAGATCATGTACAC
>CAILMK010000266.1 GCA_903835275.1 uncultured bacterium
AAATTTGCTCAAGGCAAAAAATAAATAAGAAAGTGAGCTTTAGAGCAAACTTATGATTGGAATGTAGTTGAACGTAATAATTTAAAATTGAATTTATGAACAATATTACCCCGTTTTTATGGTTTGATGATAACCTGGAGGAAGCAGTAAATTTCTACACTTCTGTTTTTAAGAATGCCACCATTGGAAATATTTCGAAAAATAATGGAAAAGTGTTTTCAGCAACATTTAATCTGGAGGGACAGGAATTCTATGGACTGAATGGCGGACCGCATTTTAATTTTAACGAAGCTATTTCATTTTTTGTGAATTGTGAAGATCAAAAGGAAGTGGATTATTACTGGGAGAAACTCACTGAAAATGGTGGACAGGAATCCAGGTGTGGGTGGCTGAAGGATAAATTTGGCCTCTCCTGGCAAATTATTCCCAAGGCGTTGGGCGAAATGATGGGTGATAAAAATCCTGTGAAAGCAAAAAATGTGATGCAGGCAATGATGCAAATGGGCAAGATAGAGGTCAGCCTTCTTGAACAAGCCCGTGACAAGGAATAATTTGTTTTCAGCATAAAAAAGCCCGCACTAAATCTAGTGTGGGCTTTTTTAGTTTATAAATATTCTTATTTTAGTATCAGTACATTTCCTTTTTGGCGATAAGATCCTTTGCCATCGTAGTTCGGTACATTGAGCATATAAATATATACTCCCTCAGCAGCAGGTGCCCCTTGTACGGAGCCATCCCACGGCTTGCCTTCCGCAGTGTAATACACCAATTCGCCCCAGCGGTCGTATACTTTCAGTTCGTAGGTACTGAAGTATGTTCCCTGAGGGCCGAAAAAATCATTCAGCCCCGGACTCAGTTTTGGTGTAAATGCATTCGGCATATAGACAATTGCAGGCTGTTCCAGGCAAACGATGGATGAAAGCGAAGTGGCTTTCTGGCCTCCATTTTCATAAGCTTCTACACGGTAGCAATGATCACGGACAAAATTTTCGAGCTGATCATCCTTGAAGTATTTTGCAGTATCAATGATGGATATTTCTTTCCATTCAGCAGAATCTTCCTTCCTGTACAATACGTAATGATCTACGCCATGCTGCCATTCGGAATATGGATTCCAATATAATGAGTTGAAAAGTTTTCCAACTGTACCTGTTATCACTATCGAGCTTCCGTTATTACTTAGCAAACTATTGTTTCCACATTGATCCTGCACCTGCACATTGTAATAGAATGGGGTAGTGGTTAAAATATGGAAAGAGTCAGTATAGCTAGTATCACTTATCGCCGCAGTTTTTATTAATTGCTGGTTACCCAATAATCCGACACTTCTATACAATTTATAATTCTTTGCATCGTAGTCGGAGGATTTATTCCAGCTAACAATAATTTTATTTCCGTCCTCGTTAAAGGTGGCGTTTATTAAATGAACAGCGCGCGGCGGTTTATGATCTATCGTCATTACACTGTCAATATTGGAATACGATTGTTTCCAAGGTTCTGCTGCATTGGCAACAATCACATAATGGGACATGTTTCCGCAAATGACGAGTGTGTCGATAAAGGAAGTATCGCTTGCATTGATCGTTGCAAGTGAAATTCCATCCCTGTATAATGTATAATTTTTAACGGTAAAGCCGGCATATTTTGTCCATGTAATTGTATTGAACTGGTTTCCTGCAGTTGCCTTTAATAATATGGATGTGTGAATATCAGATGGTATATCTGAAGTATTGCCACAGCTATCTATAGAAACAATATGGTAACTGTAACTTGCCAGACTTGTCGCCGCATTTTTATCGTCCCAGGTGCTGTCCAATCCTGATACATTTCCAATCCGGTTTCCATTGCGATAAATTATATAATTTGCGATCTGGCGTGTAGTGGATGGAATCCAATGCAATGATATGTCTCCGTTGCTTTGCGATGTTGTTACCACTGAAATATAAGTCATCACAGCAGGTATTGGTGGAATAGTCCTGTATGCTGTGGCAGTATCTGTATTCGATAAGGATATTTGTCCTCCTATGGAATCTATTGCAGAAACGCGGTATGTATAAAAGACATGACAACTTACAAGACTATCAATGTAAGACGCAGTTCCGGAAGGTAAAACAGCAATTCCCTGCCAGCCGCTTCCATTGTTCCTTTCAATTAAATAACTCCATTTTGCAAATCCTCTGTACGCTGACCAGGAAACATTATTATTTCCGTTCATTGCAGTTGCGTGCATAAGGACAACCCTATGCGTATCAGAAGGAATAGCTTTGTTTCCACAGCTATCTACACTTACTACATAGTATGAGTAATTATTGTTAACGGTATTTAATGAAGCGTCGTTACAAGTAATGTTGTAATTGGTATCAGTAATAATATTTGAAGATGAGAAGTTAATACCATCAATGGAGCTATACACGATGTATCCGGATAAATTTTTATCTTTTGCGCCAGTGAAATCAAGTTGAATACGTCCCTTGATTTTACTGGTTGCTGTTACGGATGCGACGAGTACTTTAGATGAAGCAGGAGGAATAGTATCCTTACCAACCAGTGATACTGAATCAGACCATGTGATGTATTTGTTGCCACCTTTTTCTTTAGCAAGAATTGTATAGACATAGTTTTGGTTGCAACGGATATTGTTATCAATATAAGATGAATCTGTCCCACTGAGTTTTCCAACTATTGACATTGAACCACCATTCAGCGAACGGTAAACAATCACACTATCCGTAGTGAAACCAATATAGGCTGACCAGTTAAGTTGTGCCTGTAAATTATTGTTTTTAGAAGTTAATAGTACAGCCCTGTGTGTATCTAACGGGAAGGCTTCGAGATTACACTTGTTGAATGGAACAACGTAGTAATAATTAAATTCACTTACAGTATTGATACCTGAGTGTATATAGCTTGTAATGTTAGTGTCTTTTTCAGAATGAATAAGTGAGTAAGGGCCGGAATAATTTGTAGCGTGATAAATATTATAACCCAGGGCAACAGTATCTCCTTTAACTCTTCTATTCCATTGCAGTGAAATAGCCCCTGAAATTCCGCTTTTTACTACGCTGATCCTTTGCATGGAAATAGATTGCGGTCTTGGGAATACATTTGGCGTAATGCAAAATGAATCTGAGGAAGAACTGAATCCTGAACTTGCATCAGAAGCAATCACTACATAGCAGTAGGAGTTTTTCTCAATCACATTTGTATCAGAAAAAGTAGTGATTGGTTTTGAAGAAGAAAAAATGATACTGAATGCCGAACCGTTTTTAGAGCGATAGATAGTGTAATTATTAGAAGCTGAATTTGCTAAGCCCTTGTATAAATTCCAGCTGAGATCAACCAGAGGTTTACAGCCGCCGGTGTTACCGGTAACCAGGATTATTTTATGAGTATCCGAAGGCAGGGATTCTATATTGGCACTGCATGAATCAACGGCTACCACATAATATGAATAGGTGTTCTGTTGGGTTTTTGCACTCTTGTCTGTAAATACACTATCAAGTGTTACCATTCCGGTTTTAATGTAACTTCCTGTGTCATTGGTCTGCCTCCATATTCCAAAATATTTAATATTGGAAAACATATTCCATTGCCAGGAAACTTTTATTTTATTGTTTGAGATGACAGATGCGTATTGCTGTTTTGGTGTAGGTGGACGAAGCGCGTCATAAGGCCTTGCGAATGCAGAATCAGAATAGTTGAATTCATTATTTCCACCGGATTCCCGTGAAAGAATCCTGTATGAGTAGGTCGTATTGCAAATGACACTTGTGTCCGTAAACAGGGAATCGGTTGTTTTCGCATAAGAGATTGTTTTCCAAATGCCACTTGATAATTTTTGTATTTGCAAAGTATCCAATGAGTAGCCCTGGTATTTTTTCCACTGCAAATCTACTTTCATTTGTCCGGCGGTTGTAGTAAGTTGTACCGGAGATTCAATGTTGCTGTATTTGCTTTCATTGCCGCAACTATCTTCAGCGGTTACTTTGTAAGCATAATGATTCTTAAGCGCATTTACGCTTGCATCAAAATATTTATAACTTGGTTTTGAAGTATTTTTGAATGAATCAAGAAGGTTATAGGCCGCTCCGTTTACTGATGAATATATCTTGTAATATTTAACATCCGTTGAGTCAGAAGAGTTGAAATCCAATTGTATTTTTCCATTGGTAATTACGGAAGCATTAAGCATTTTATTTGCCATGTTTGGCAAAGTAATATCCTGAATCAGTATGCTGCCCATTTGGTTAGAACCGGAGCTGCAGGAACTATCCATTACCTGTATCTGCGCTTTGAAATTCCTGTAGCATGAACTCAGGGAATAGGAAAGTGTCGTAGTTGAATCAACTACTTTAAAACCTGCGCCGTCATCAATGAGTATCCTGTAATATTTTGTTATCGCGGATACTTGTTTATTCCACGTTAATGCAACTTTCCTGGGAGACAATTTCGTGTATGAAAGAATGATCGTGGTGATCGTATCGCTTGGAGCACCGGGGTTGTTGCAGCTATTATTGGTTTTTATATAGTAATAATAATTAGTGCTATTGGCATTTGTTACACCTTTGTCAGTATAGGAAGTTGCACTTGCAGGAGAAACTGAATCTATAAATGAATAAGGCCCACCCGCATTGGTACTCCTGTAAATTTTATAAGAAAGAAATGCTCCCTTCGTGTATGCACCGCCTGAAAAGCCAAGTTTAATACTTGTATTGCTGATGATATCCGCGCAGTGCAGGCGTGGTGGATTTAATACCGGATATTTAGTAATGAAGGCCGAATCATTTTTTGCGCAACCCGTTGCAGTGATCGTTTCAGTAAGGTAATACATCGTGCTGCTTAATGGCTTTACAACAGGATTACTTTTCTTGGAAGTAAATCCTGTTGGCTTGCTTTTCCAGCTGTATGTATTTCCAGTTGTCGCTGTATCACCTATCTGGATGCTGTCTCCGAAACATAACCAGGCATTGCCTCCGGTGTTTGCATTAGGAACGGGGTTTATAGTTATCTGCGCCGAATCACTTTTTGAACATCCTTTAAAAGTTTCCGTCAGGTAATAGGTAATATTAGACGATGTAGTAATGGTTATTTTTGCAGATGAAGAGGTAAAGCCAGCCGGTTTTGAAGTCCAGCTGTATGAATGGAAAGAAGCAGCAGGTGCGCCAATTGTAATTGATTTTCCTGAGCATATTGCCTGGTTTCCTCCGGTATTTGCGGATGGAATTGGATTGACTGTTATGAGCACAGAATCGCTCATGGCACATCCGCCTACACCATTTTTAGCAGTGATATAATAGGTGGTCGTTACCAAAGGTGAAACTGTATCAGTTGATTTTGTGGATGTGTATCCTGAAGGGTTAGAACTCCATGAATAAATATATCCTTTCCCTGCAGTATCACCTATGATTGCAGAAGTGCCCGCACAAACAGTTTGGTTTTTGCCTGGCAAAACAGTAGGCGCAGGTGAAATCAATACAGTATCATCATTACTTCTTTTACAACCTGTCGCAGTGATTGTTTCCGTGAGGGTGTATACAGTTTTCACAGTCGGGCTTGCAGTGGGTCTTGCAGAAGAGGATGTAAATCCCGTAGGATTTGATTTCCAGCTATAGGTGCTTCCGCTTGTGGCAGTAGTTCCAAGAACAAGCTTTTGTCCTTTACAAATGCCCTGCAGCCCCGGTCCTGCATACGCGGCAGGAGCAGGGTTAATGGTGATGTCAGAACCATTGTTTGTACCTTTTACAATTGGACCGTCAGATACTACGCGAACCCTGTAATGTGATCCATGTTGAATGTTAAATGGAATCTGAACCTGGATGCTATCGGCAACGTTGGTTGCTTTTGATCCAATGCTGTCAGGAGTTGCAAAACTACCGGTACTGTCGGAAAGTTGCACAGTAAAATTATTCGTCGGATTATAATTTCCAAATAACGTATATGGAACGTAAATGCTCGAACCGGCGCAAAATGTATTACCTGTTAGCTTTTGCGTAAATATTTTCCTGGGTAAACAGGAAAATCCTTTGCTGAACGACCAGCCATTATTATTGCCAAGATCAACACAATCATTTCCTGCTACAAAACTGGCACCACCGTATGCTTTTGTATCCTTGAAATAAGTTAACTCTATACATATTGTATCAGTCTTTTTGTAAAAACTGGTTTGTTTACCACTGACTGTAGATTCTAAAATACAAAGCCCATAAGGGCTGCCGAAAATATCCAGTTTACTATTGATGGTTTGTGTTTGTCCCGCACCGAAGATGAATGTATTACCAGGATCCCCCATTAAGGTATCGTAGGTATTAGATGTGTAAACTGTAGCATCGCCGCCGAATCTCATTTTGTTAAACGTGAATTTTTCAGTGGTATTAGATGCATCATTTATAGTGATGCTTCCGGATTTATTAGTGAAATAAACGGAATGGAATTTTAAATTCTCGTTAGACCATATAAATGATTTTTTATCAGCTAATTTTATATAGGAGCTATCGGCGTTGAATTTAAAATTTGTACCACTACCACCAAAATAACCGTACGTGATCCAGTCAAGATTTAATTTTGAAGCGCCGAGTTCCAAAAGGCCTTTGTAATATCCATCCATCTCCAGACCATAGTTATTAATGGATTTCCCGTTGGTAACAAGGGTGCCGGATTTTAGATGAATTACTGTATGGGATTTTGAATTGAGTGAGTCCAGCAAAGTGTATTTCCCGGAACCCTCGAAATATAAATTTCCCACTAATTTTAATCCGGCTGTAGTGATGGTATTGCCTGTATCATCAGCCATGAAATTAATAATATGCTGTCCTGTGAGAGACATGGCTGAAATGAAATTAAGTGAACCGTAAACAAATAATTGAGTATCTAATTCGAAGGTAGGGGTATGGGATGTGCCTGTCCAATCCATATTCCTGCAATAAGAAAATGAATCCACAGTAACTGTTTTACCAGCGCTGGCAAATGAGTTTCCATCAAAGAATACATCATCAGAATCTGTGGGAATACATCCGCAACCTGAGCCACCACTG
Organism: uncultured bacterium; assembly: GCA_903835275.1. GTDB lineage: Bacteria > Bacteroidota > Bacteroidia > CAILMK01 > CAILMK01 > CAILMK01. The sequence goes on from CAILMK010000266.1 coordinate 7,032, forward strand.
GATAGTGCCCAGTGTTTCCCATCGCTCCAGTTACCTGTTCCACCCACCCAGTAATATTTTACATGTCCCGAGCTGCTAATACTCCAACCGGTGCAATTTCCAAGGTTATTTGTGTGCTTCGCAATGAATTTTGCACCACCTGTGGCATGAATATCCTGCATGTTGACGTATGAGATATTTACTGTATCAGTAGTTTGTTTTAAGGTTGCATAGGTTCCTGAACTTGAAGAAGAAATATTTGTATAATAACAAGTGCCAGTGGCATAGAGTTTGGAGGTGATAGTTTGTACATCACCAGCTTCAAGAATGTAATCCTTTCCGGAATTCAGGAAAAGTGTATCAAAGGTGTTAGTGCCAAGTAATTTTCCATTACCCCGGAAAATAACTTTATTAAAAGATGATGAACCATAACTTGAAATATAGCTATGCCACCAGGTATTAGCATTGCTGTTTACAAAAATCACATTATAAAACTTGATATTATCGTATGCCGTAATGTAAGATGTTCCTCCATAGAATCTGAATGTTGAGGAGTCAGCTTTAAATTTTAATTTGGTGTTATTCTCAGAAAAATAGTCAAGTATTATCCTGGAATGTCCCAGGTTTACCTGAGTGGTTGTCGTTCCGGATATCCAGAAATTATAGGTTCTTATATTTTTGTCGTTTGTCGTAAAGGTGCCTGACTGAATATTGATATCCCCGTTTCCGGCATCGGTTGAAAAGGAATCTAATAAATCCCAGGAGCCACTACCGGTGAAATATACGTGATGAAAATCATGGCCCGCTGATGTGATTGTAAATCCCTTTCCGGTGGCATTAAAATATACATAAACTGTTGAAAAAGAAGTTATGTTAAAGGTCATTGCTTTAATAAAAGTCAGTGAGCCATTAATATTTATATCATCGGATTGTGAAAATGTAGGCGATTTTTTAGAACCTGTCCAATCCATATTTTTACAGTGCGAAGCCTTGTCCACTGTTACTGTAGAAGTAGAACTGAATGAGTTCCCATCAAAAAAGACATTGTCAGAATCACCGGGAACGCATCCTGATCCGGCACCACCACTTGTAAGAGCCCAGTGTTTTCCGTCAGTCCAGTTTCCTGTATTCCCCACCCAGTAAAAATCTTTGCCACTTGTTTTGCTGAAGGTCCAGCCTGAATTGCCTCCCATATCCAAAGCATCGTTTGCTGTGAATTTCGCTCCTCCGGTGCCTTTAATATAAGTAATTGTTACAAAATCCACAGCTACGCTCCCGCTGGATTTGCTAATCGTAGCAACGCTTGTGCTGCTTCCTGAAAGAGTTATCTGCTTGCTGCAAGTACCTGTACAAATAAACGTATCAACTATTTTTTGAGTAGTGGAAGAGGTTAAGGTATAAGTATTGCCCGGAAAAAAAACAAGGGTGTCAATGGTGTTATCAGATTTGATGGCTCCATCTTCCCAAAACGTAAGTTTATTGTATGTATTTGTGGCAGCTCCGTATGCAGAAGGAGTTGATGCTGAAGAAGACGAACTTTTGGTCGCAGGTTGGTTGAAAGATAATCCGAACTTCGAACTCATGCGCGAGAAAAAGCTATTCCCCCCGAAAGATGGCACGGATGGTGCCTACGCCGCTTTACTGAAGCGGAATGCCTGACCCGTCGTAAAACACGAGTGCTTAACCAATCGTCAGCCACACTTGACCCGCACGACGTGGTA
>CAILMK010000267.1 GCA_903835275.1 uncultured bacterium
ATATTTATCCAAATCCGGTGAATGGAACAGCTAATATCCAGTTTGCTTTAGGTAAGCCGGGTAACATCAATGTTCAGATCCTGGACATCCTTGGTAGAAATGTAATGAATGTGGCTTCCGGTAACTTTACTTCCGGCACTCATAATATCAGCATAAATACAGAAGGCATGAAACCTGGTGTATATTTCTATACTATGACTGCTAACGGTTTCACACAAACTAAGAAGTTTACAGTTATTCAGTAATATATTATTGAATCAATATATTGAAAGCCTCCCCTATCGGGAGGCTTTCTTTTTTAGATATATTTGCATCTCACAATCCTTACGATCTTGAAAAAAAGCGAACTCTACGATTTCTGCATAGCCTGGTTTGAAAAAAACATTCCATTGGCAGAAACCGAACTGCACTATACTACTCCTTATGAACTGTTAGTGGCAGTGATACTTTCTGCGCAGTGCACTGATAAACGTGTGAATATGGTGGTGCCCGCATTATTCGAAAAATATCCAAATGCAAAAGCGCTTGCAAAAGCGGAACCGGAAGAAGTGTTTGAATATATTAGAAGTATCAGCTATCCGAATAACAAGGCAAAGCATTTGGTGGGAATGGCGCAAATGCTCGTTGAAAATTATAAAGGGCAAGTTCCTGAGGACTGGGATGAACTGATAAAACTTCCCGGTGTAGGAAGAAAAACTGCCAATGTAATAGTATCCGTCCTTTTTGATCAGCCGGCAATTGCCGTGGATACCCATGTATTTAGGGTTTCTCAACGAATCGGATTGGTAAAGCCCTCGAAAACGCCACTGGAGGTTGAAACGCAATTGGTTAAGAATGTGCCTGATGAACTTCAAGGGCGCTTCCATCATTGGTTGATACTGCACGGTAGATATACGTGTACGGCTCGTAACCCTAATTGTTCTGCTTGCGGACTGAAGGAAGTTTGTAAATATTATAAATCTTTAAAAATAAAGTAGTTGCACTTAAAATGACAAAAAAAGACAAAAATAATGACAAAAAAATGCTCATTTTCTTTGTAGTTCAATTTTTATGTGTAATTTTATCGTTCCAAATTAAGATGCAATAACATGACAAAAGAAACGAAGGACGCGAATAGCGAGAAGAAAAAAGCCTTACAGCTTACCATTGATAAACTTGAAAAATCATACGGTAAAGGCGTAGTAATGAAATTGAGTGACAACCAGTTAGACGGAATAGAAGTAATTCCTACCGGCTCCCTCACCCTGGATATAGCCCTCGGTGCTGGTGGCTTCCCTAAGGGAAGGGTTGTAGAGATATATGGTCCGGAATCCTCCGGTAAAACGACTTTGGCGATGCACGCCATTGCTCAGGCACAAAAAATGGGCGGAATGGCTGCCATCATTGATGCGGAGCACGCCTTTGATAAAGGATATGCGGAAAAGCTTGGCATTGATACCAGCAATCTACTCATCTCCCAGCCGGATGACGGCGAGCAAGGACTTGAAATTGCGGATCACCTGATACGCTCCGGTGCCATTGATATCATTGTTATTGACTCCGTGGCGGCACTGGTGCCCAAGGCGGAACTGGAAGGCGATATGGGCGATAGCAAAATGGGCTTGCATGCCCGCCTGATGAGCCAGGCATTGCGTAAGCTTACCGCGAGCATTAGCAGAACGAATTGCGTGGTGATATTCATTAACCAGCTGCGTGAAAAGATCGGGGTGATGTTTGGTAATCCTGAAACAACCACCGGTGGTAATGCACTTAAATTTTACGCTTCCGTACGTTTGGATATACGCAGGATAAGTACCATTAAGGATGGCATGGATAATATAGGTAACCGTACCCGCGTAAAGGTAGCTAAAAACAAGGTGGCTCCTCCTTTCCGCCTCGCGGAATTTGATATTATATATGGTGAAGGCATCTCCAAGGATGGGGAAATATTAGACATCGGCGTGGACTACGGACTGGTGAAGAAAAGCGGTTCATGGTTCAGCTATAATGATGTGAAACTTGGACAAGGGCGCGATGCCGTAAAACAGGTATTGAAAGATAATCCTGAACTTGCCGAGGAAATAGAAGCCAAGATAAAAGAAAAGGCTTTTGCCGCCTCCGCAAACGGAACAAAAGTAGCTATTGAAGTAGAGGATTAAATAAAACTAAAATTTAGAGAAATGAAAAAGGCGGAGTAATAATACTTCGCCTTTTTTTGTTTTATTCTCCTATGAATACAATCTTCTTTTCCGAAACAACATCACCTGTTTTTATTCGGGCTATATAAATTCCTAATCTAAAAATATCAGAGGCAATAAAAACCTGATTGTGCAAACCTGCTTCCTGTGTGGAATTACAGATTG
>CAILMK010000268.1 GCA_903835275.1 uncultured bacterium
TCCGCTCCTTCTGCTACGGTCATGCAGGGGATGGGAATGTACACATCAATATCCTGCGCGATTCTTTGAGCGATGAAGCATGGGAAACAGTGATCCATACCGGTGCGAAGGAAATATTTGAAGTATGTAAAAAATTAAAAGGCACCATCAGCGGAGAGCATGGGATCGGCTACGTGCAAAAGGAATACATGAATATTATTTTCCCGGAGGAACAAATAAATCTGATGAAACGTATAAAATCCGCCTTTGATCCGAATGGAATTATGAATCCCGGGAAGATTTTCTGAAATATTGAATATTGTCCGCCGCCGCGGATTGAAGTGAAGCTCAAAAAAACAATGAAATACTTTTTCCATTCACTACTATTAGTCCTCATTTTGATGGCCTCTTCGTGCCATCGCTCAGAACAAAGGCAAACAGAGAAAAAAGCATTCAACTGCAATTTGCTTACCAATAAAAAATATCTTCTTGCTCTCGGAGATTCAATTATTGAGAAACACGACAACAACAAAATATGGAATTTATCTAACGCGGATACAACAGAATTTTTTACAATCGAAGATTATTTCACCAACAATAAAACAAAAAACAGGATAGTTGTATTGGGAGGAAACGCCGGGATTTCCGCAGGATCTGCTCACCATCTGTTCATGCTGTTTGAATGCAAGGATACTTTCAAAATACTTTGGTCAGCACAGGAAGCACCCATTAATGATACATGTATTGCGGATTTGAATAATGATGGGATCATGGAGATTGTTACCCTATCAGGAGCTACATGGCAAGGCACGTCATGGGAAACTTATGAAATTTTTAACTTCAAGGATAACAAAAAGAACGTATTATATTCATCACAATCAAATACAGTTATTGATTGCGGAGGCCCGGATCTTGGGGAAGCTCATAAACCGGGCGATACCCTGGAATTACAATCGGACCATACATTAGTTCCAGCTTCTGACAAGCATTTTTCAGTGAAACAAATCAGGACCATTAAAATTCATAATGGTGGTTCAAATACAGAGGAAGTATTGAAGAATATAAAAATTATCAGGGATACAATCGTAACCAGACTGTACTAACTTATTTTGTATATTCGCCCTCTGTATCACTTAATGCTCCACTACAAATTTACCTGTACTCATCTTGAATGAACCGTTGGTATTTTCCACGAACTTATAAAAATACATTCCGGATTTAAATGATCCCGTATTGATCTTTATACTTTTTGAAAAAGAAGGAATATTTTGTGAATAAACCAAATCCCCGCTGAATGAATAAACGGAAAGTGCCATTGCATTATTCAATTCCCCTTTAAATTCAAAATTCAATTCACCTGATGCAGGATCAGGATATAGTGCAAGAGGAATTTCTTGTGGAACCTCACTATTGATGGAGTAGGTTATCGCTTTGTTTTTGGCAAGGTACAGATTGCTGCCTGAAGTATTACCGGAAGTTCTTTCAAAAACCACCCAGTCAAGGCTATTGGACATGGTGGGCATCATATTATTTGCAGATGTATCGTTGATGCCATTTACTTCCTTAAAGCTGCTTGAATCAAATGCGGAAGTCGTATCTTTCCTATCCAGTTGATAA
>CAILMK010000269.1 GCA_903835275.1 uncultured bacterium
TCACGAGCCTCCTGGCAATAGCATAAGAAATTTTACTGCCTTTATAACATACTACTTCGGGCACACCAAAAAGTGCTGTTTCCAATGTCGCAGTTCCGCTGGTTACCATGGCTGCAGTTGAGTGGGAGAGTAGCTGGTGCGTTTCATTCCGGATGATCTTTACATCAAATCCCTGTGAAAAACTTTTGTAAATTTCATCGTCCATAGATGGCGCGCCTGCTAATACAAAATTATATGTATCATCAAAACGCCTGCTAACCTTTAGCATGACAGGAAGCATTTTTGAAATTTCCTGTTTGCGGCTGCCGGGTAATAATGCAATGACCGGCTTATCATTTATTTTATGCTTATCAAGAAATCCTTTTTCCTTTTCATGATTCTCGGTGACATCCAGTAAGGGATGACCTGGAAATTCTACATTATAAAGATGCTTTTTGTAAAAATCCTTTTCAAAGGGAAGGATCACAAACATTTTGCCAATGTCTCTTTTGATCTGTTTTACCCTTCCTTCCTTCCATGCCCACAATTGCGGGGAAATATAATAAACCGTTTTAAATCCTTTCTGTTTCGCCCAGCTGGCGATACGTAAATTGAATCCGGGATAATCAATAAATATTACCACATCGGGATTAAAATTTTCAATATCCTGCTTGCAGTATTTAATATTCTTAAAGATGGTACTGAGGTTTACAATCACTTCTTTGAAACCCATAAAAGCCAGTTCGCGGTAATGTTTTACAATCACTGCCCCCTGCTTTTCCATAAGGTCACCACCCCACGCACGGATATCCGCCTGAGAATCCAATTGCATGATCTCCCTGATAAGATTGGAGGCATGCAGATCCCCGGAAGCTTCACCGGCTATGATATAGTATTTCATCGGATGAAAAGAAAATAAACCGTCACAAAAACATAAAAGAAAGTGCCGAATATTACCCCTTGTGCCGACCGCAGCCTATCCATTCTGATAAATAGAAAAAATACGGCCAGGTTTAGAAAGCAACCTAATGCCAATAGTTTGGTCAGGTTGCCGCTTTGTATAGAAAGGCGATAAAATTCGCTCAAAGGCCCAATTGCCCAAAATTTATAGAGCATGAGTGCAATCACCAATGGAGTGAGCAGCCCCGGCAATAAACCGAATAGTATGTTGTCTTTTTTAAACATTGAGGTTCCAGGAATTTAAAATTGAAATGGCATGATGCGCTGTCATATCGTATTGAACGGGAACAACGGATATAAAATTGTGTGCAAGCGCCCATTCATCGGTATCATCACCATGATCCAGGTTCAGGAAATTACCAACCATCCAGTAATATTTCCTGCCATGCGGGTCCTTGCGTTCATCAAATTCTTCTTCGTATTTGGCATGTGCCTGGCGGCAAATACGGATGCCCTTCATTTCATCAAACTTAACATAAGGGATATTCACATTCAGGGAAGTTCCCTGTGGAAGCCCGTTTTCCAGGACCATTTTTGATATTTGCCTTGCCACTTTGCCCGAAGCTTCCATGTCTGCTTGGTGGGAATATTCAATCAGGGAAAAACCTATGGAAGGAATGCCCTCAATACTGGCTTCCACCGCGGCTGACATGGTACCTGAATAAATAACGCTTATACTTGAATTGGAACCATGATTAATGCCCGAAACCACCAGATCAGGCTTTTTGTGTAACACTTTTGCTACTGCCAACTTGATGCAATCGGCAGGGGTACCGGAGGTCTGGTAACAGGGTATATCCTTGAAAAGCTTTATTTCATCCAGCCTCAGAGGCTTGGCAACCGTTATGGCATGCCCCATTGCCGATTGCGGACTATCGGGTGCCACTACCACCACATTTCCAAGGGTTCTTACGGCATGAACAAGAGCCGCAATTCCCGGGGAAGTAATGCCATCATCATTGGTGACAAGTATGGTTGGTTTATCGTTGGACATTGGTGCAAAGGTAAGGAAGAGTTGGCAGTTTGCAGTAACAGCATTTAGACTCTTGATTTCTGAAAATCAAATCTGAAATATATGAAATACTCTGAAAATCAATGATTATTGAATAGCGATTTGCTTACTTCCGGATATTTTATATCTTTGAATTATTAAATCTAATTGATGAAATATGTTAGCTGAAATTAATGATGTTCTGATCGATGCTAGACAAAATGAGCTTTGGAATATTTGTGAAACTAAAATATATGTTAGCCATATGTCAAATGGTTCTTTGGTAGTTGAAAGCCTAAGGGGGCAAATTCGATTATTCTTTTGGGAATCTGATTTACTTTTACTCAGTAACTCTGAATTTACTGACCGTTTCCACATTGATCTATTTAATATGCCATTAACTCTTAGTCTAGATTTTGATAAGTTTTTAATGATGGAAGAAACGAAAATGATAATGAATGGACGAGGATTTTATGCGAGTCAAAATTACCCAAAAGAGGTCAATATTGGCCTTAAATCGTTTAAAATTTGCCTTGAAAAAGGGCTTACAAGAGGTACTGCTCGTTGGTGTATGTGGATAGTTGACGACGTTTTTTCGAAAGGTTATAATGTTAAATATACGATGGAAGGTGCGGTCATTAAAATTGATCATTTAATTTCAGCAAAATCTACGATTATTAGACAATTAGATAAATTATCCGAAATGAATATTATCAGGTATTTTATTGAATCAAAAGAAAATATAGTTATGAAATTTAACAGGACAGTAATATCTATTGATAATGAATTGCAACCGGCCTTCTTTGATTATCTAATTTATGAGTAAGGTTCCTATGAGCAGTGATATACGCAGTGAAGTATTAAATTTTTCTTTATATGTGGAAACAAGTGTTAATTCCATTCTTCTATCAATATTGAAAGTAGATAAGAATACTGTTAGAACCTTAGGTAACCAAAGTCATGCATTATCATTCAAAAACAAAGTTGATCTTCTTGAAGATTTAGGAATGATTTCAAAGGATCAACGGATTAAATATGGGCATTTTATGTCCATCAGGAATCAATTCGTTCATAACATACACGCCGATTCTTATGAGAAGTGTTTTAGTTTTATTGACGGGATAGAAAAATCTTTATCTAAGTTATATCCAAAACATAATACGCTTCAAGGAGAAGAAAGATGCAAGGCTCTTTTTACATCACTTGGTGCTGAAGTTTTTAAATATTTTGAAGAACTTCTTCTAAAAGTTATCAATAAATTTAAAGAAGAAGGTCAAAATGAAGCTTCTCGAGCTTTTGTTCCGATTTTCAATGAAACAATGAATGAGGTTTCAAGTAAAGTTGATGATATTATTGCAAAATCAGTTGATAA
>CAILMK010000270.1 GCA_903835275.1 uncultured bacterium
AATGTCCCTGTTTATAATTATCCGCCCAATCATCATAGCGTTGATTTAATTTTTTTAAATAATCCAGACGCAGGCTATCCTCAAAACTTCTTCCTCTTTTTTGAATCTGGTTTACCAGTGCAGGTACAGATCCTTTTAAATAGATCAAAAGATCAGGAGGGGAAATTAACTGTTGTACAGTCTCATACAGGCTAAGGTAATTTTCATAATCGCGTTTATTCATCAGGCCCATATCATGCAGGTTAGGAGCAAAAATATAGGCATCTTCATAAATAGTACGATCCTGAATTACGGTGTCTTGCCCGGATCTTATTTTTATTATTTGTTGAAAGCGATTATTTAAATAATAGATCTGCATATGGAAGCTCCATCGTTCCATGTCAGAATAGAAGTCATCGATATATGGATTGTTTTCAACTTGCTCGTAATGAGGAGTCCATCCATAATGTTTGGATAAAAGTTCTGTGAGAGTAGTCTTGCCCGCGCCAATATTCCCGGCAACGGCTATGTGTTTGAAATTTTTATCCATTATATTAAAAACTTTTAAAACCGATTACTGAGCGTATTTCTTCTATTGTTTTCTTTGCGCTTTCGCGGGCCTTTTCAGCGCCATTTTCCGCAACCTTTTTCAGGTAAGCATCATTTTTCGATAGATCCTCTATTTTTTCGCGAATGGGTGTCAGGTAATTTGCCATGTCTTCCGCCAATTGTTTTTTCATATCCCCATAGCGTACACGCATCTCATTGTACTCCGTTTCGAAATGTGCAATTACCTCAGGAGTAGAAACATAACTCATTAAGGTAAATAGATTTGCTACTCCTTCAGCCTTGGGTTGGTTAGGTTCAGTAGGTCCTGTATCCGTTACCGCGCGCATGATCTTTTTAGACATTTCCTTGGGTGTATCTTTAAGAAAAATAGCGGTGCTGCCATCGTCGCTTTTGCTCATTTTACCGGCACCGTTCAATCCCGGTACTTTTACGAGCTCATTACCCATATTAAAGGCAACAGGCTCGGGCAATATTTCTTTTTTGTAAAGATTGTTAAATCTCCGTGCAAAGACTCTTGCCATTTCAAGGTGCTGTTCCTGATCTTTCCCTACCGGGACTTTTGTGCCTTTGTGCATCAAAATGTCAGCAGCCATCAGGGTTGGGTAGGTAAGGAGTCCGGCATTCACATTGTCCGGCTGGGTCCTTACTTTTTCCTTGAAAGTAGGAACGCGTTCCAATTCACCCACGTATGCGTGCATATTCAGGAATAAATATAGCTCCGGTATTTGAGGAAGATCGCTCTGTAAATAAAGGGTAACCTTTTCAGGATCAACACCTGATGCAAGGTATTCAATCATTACGGTGCGTGCGTCATTATGCAGGTCCTTAGGATTCGGATGGGTAGTCAGCGAATGATAATCGGCAATAAAAAAGAAGCAGGTATAGGCATCCTGCATTTTTACAAATTGTTTTACGGCACCAAGGTAATTGCCAAGGTGTAAATTCCCCGTCGGTCGTGCGCCGCTAACTACTATATCCTTCATAAAAGTCGAGTCCTTAAATAATTACGGGATTATTTTTTATTTATTAGTAAAATCCCAAACTCTGGCAAAGATAATCAGGGCGCTGTTTACAATGAAGGGAAGGTGGAAAATTAATTTAGGGCAGTAATGTACTCCCGAATCTTCG
>CAILMK010000271.1 GCA_903835275.1 uncultured bacterium
AAGTTTATCTGTAGCACTGGCAAGGTTCCTTCTGAATGACAAATTTTTTTCCTTAATTTCCCAATTACCTAACACACTCAATAACTAAAAATCCATGCGTGTAATCATCCAGAGAGTTACAAGTGCCTCCGTTGACGTGGAAAATGTCACTATAGGTAAAATAGCATCAGGCCTTTTAATCCTTGCAGGTTGGGAAGAAAGCGATACCGCAGAAGACCTTGAATGGACCAGTGGAAAGATCACAAAGCTACGTGTATTCAATGATGCCCATGATGTGATGAATCTGAGCCTTACAGAAACAGGCGGGGAAATATTATTGGTCAGTCAATTTACACTGCACGCATCCACTAAAAAAGGCAATCGTCCATCCTATATAAAAGCTGCCCGTCCGGAGCAGGCTATTCCGCTCTATGAAATGTTCATCAAACAACTGGAGCTCGATCTCGGCAAGCCTATTCAAACAGGCCGCTTCGGTGCAGATATGCAGGTGAGCCTCATTAATGATGGACCAGTGACTATATTTATTGACTCGATGGATAAGGAGTGAAACTGATTGCCGATTGCCGATTTCGGATTGCGGATTTGTAGGGGCGTATGGCAATACGCCTAATTGCGACAAACAAAGGGCGTAGTGTCTTACGCCCCTACGGATGCCGAATACACACCGCCCTAACAAACGTTAGCTTCATCATTCCACCGAAAAATAATTGCATTTTCATCGAAGAATTATTTCCATATTAAAAATTATTCCTAAATTGTCCTCACAAAACAAATAAGGCTATGGAATTGGAAATCGAAGAAGTGATCAGCGACCAACCTGTAGAAAATATACAAAGGAAAGTAAGGCAGGGAAGGATTTTGCTTATGGTGAGTATCGTCATATTTGGAATGAGTTATCCCCTGACGGTGCTCTTTAATTCAATGGGATTAAATCATCTTCTCCCTCTCTATGGAACGGTAACTGTCGGCAGTATTTTATTGCTCTGGGGAATGGTAAAGGTGTTCTGATACACTTAATGGAACGAAATAAATGATTGTTCCCATTATCTGCAAATAATCTCACGCGCATATTAATCCTTACCTTTGTGCATCCATGAACGAGCGCAAAAAGGCTTATCTTTTATTACATATATCCGTCTTTCTGTGGGGATTTACTGCTATTTTAGGCAAGCTGATCTCCATAAGGGAAGTGCCTTTGGTATGGTACCGCATACTTCTTACCTGCTTGATGATGTTATTTTTGCCGCCACTTTGGAAGGGAATGAAAACCCTGAAAAAGGAAAATGTATCCACGTTATTTGGCATTGGATTTCTGGTATGCCTGCATTGGATCTGTTTTTATGGGAGTATAAAATTCTCCAATGCCTCGGTGGCGCTTTGCTGCCTTGCGACCACTTCACTGATGACGTCCATCATTGAACCATTGGTTAACAAAACCAGGATCAAAAAACATGAAATTTTGCTGGGGTTAATCATAGTCCCTGCTATAGGAATGGTGGTATATTATACTAAGTTCTACCTGACAGGAATTATCATGGGATTGTTAGCGGCGTTCTTTGCTGCTTTATTCACGACTCTGAATAGCCGGATCGTAAAGAAGCTCAATTCCGTAAGCA
>CAILMK010000272.1 GCA_903835275.1 uncultured bacterium
GGCCAATAACTGTTCCCAGCCAGAGATTCCCTTTTTTATCAAAAATAAAACTTTCTACAGAGGGATTAATGATATGATGAACATCTGAAGTATCTTTCATTTTCGTCCATTGTTCAATAATATGCCCGCTTTTATTCATCCTGAAAAAGCCGCTGAAAGGAGTGGAAAAATATAGATCCCCATTGGAATATTCAATAATTTTACTGGGTTGTGTGACGTTTATTTTTTTGTTATTATAAACAAGATAAGGGTAATTGATAAATACACCGGTGTTTTTTTCAAGGCAACTGATTCCATTTTCAGTACCAATCCATAACCTGCCCTTTGAATCATGCAATAAAGCAGTTACCCTTCCGCCCGCTATACTTGAACTGTCATTTTTTTTATGAACGAAATTTGTGAATTTATTTTTCAGACGGTCATATTTTGATAAGCCAGCATCGGTACCAATCCAAATATCTCCGTTTTCATCAGGAGCAAGGCAAAAAATATGACCGGATAATATTGAATTTTTACCTTCTTCCGGCAGGAATACCTTAAAACCATAACCATCATATAAATTCAGTCCCTGTTGGGTTCCAATCCACAAGAATCCATATTTGTCTTCGGTAATATGCATTACCGAGGTCAAGGACAAACCCTGTTCAATACTTAGGCGTTTGTAATAAATATTATCCTGTCCATAAACGAGGGATGAACCAAGTACGGTCAAAATACATAAAAGTGCCTTCTTAATATGGTATACCATGTAAGCCTGTCAGAACTTATTGAAATTATACCGTAAAGGTAGTGGTAAACATTCCGAATAGATTCTGCTTAAAAGCAAATTACTACTATTTTGGGATTCGATTTTATACGTGAATTATGGTCGTAATACATAATTAAATAAAAAGGCTTACCCTTACTGCTTGGGAGGAGTGCCGCTTTTTTGTCCCTTCAGGTAGGTGTAGGCCATATTAGCCGCTGTAGCAGGATCAATCCCATTGATAACCGGATGATTTGGCAGCCAGTTATAAAACACTTTCCCTCCGTTGATGGATGCACTTGCCCCAATGGTGGTAAGTATTAATCTTTCCTGCGTTTGTGGCATATTCATCTTAATGAAATTAATGTAGCCAACCAAAACTCCTTCCATCGCTGCCTGTACCAATATTGGTAGCTTGGCAAGGTTTGCAGGAACAGGATTTGGTCCGGGTTGTGGTGCAAAAAATTGTCCCCAAGGAACGCCGATCGGGATATTTTCCAATACAAGATTCCAGAAAGCACAGGCTCTGGTACCAATCATTGTTGCCATATAAAGAGGTGCTTTCTGTGCATCGGTCATGACGGATTGATCAACAAGGCTCTCAATGGCTCCGATAAACGGAGCAATGAGGTCAGGAGTAACTTTTGTAACTCCATCCAGCAATTGCATGGCTAAAGTCATCTGTGTTGAATTGAGGATATTGCAGTTATACAATGCTGCCGTCTGGTAATCACTATCTATGGCGCCAAGATCAGGAACCATTTGATTTGAAACAAAATTCAGGACATCAGAAGAAGGTGGTTGAGGAACCAATGTAGGCAAATAACTTTGATCAAGACTGTTTACAATTTGTGTGTTCATCTGGTTAGGATTTGCCTGGTAGGGTAGTGCTCCTGCCATAACAGCGGATGCCCATTGTCCCGATAGATTTTGATACGGATTCATAATTTAATTGTTGTTAGTAGGTACGTTTTCAGAATTATGGGATAAAGATAAACCCAAAACGATACTTTGTCACCAAAGTGTAAGGAAATTACTACTTTTTTGGGAAAAGCCCCTAACCCCTGAAGGGGAATAGCTCAGGGAATATTGAATATCCAATAATGAATAATAAA
>CAILMK010000273.1 GCA_903835275.1 uncultured bacterium
CAACTCCTGCTCCAGCCTGTTCTCATCAATATGCTCCTCGTCAATAAGCTCCTTCAACCTGTCCCGGATGCCTTGTTTGAGCTTAACGAGACGTTCCTCTTTCCATGGATGCAAATTAGTCAGTGCCGAATCAATATTCTTTACATACTGGCGGATCTCAACTTCCAAAGTCGCACCTTCAATGATCCTGAATTTTTCAAATTGTGACAGTGCCTCTTCAAGTGCACCTTCCACTTGTGACCAATCCTGCAGATCAGGTTCGCTTGCCGGAACTTGTAGCACATCATTGATAGTAAGAAGGGATGCCATTACATTATCCGCACTTACACCTGCTTCCCTGGCGGCATCCTGCACCTCCTTCAGATAGGCAATCAGCAATGGTTTATTGATGGTGCGCTTCATTTGCACTCCGTTGGTATATTCAATATCAATATTCAGGTTTACCTTTCCCCTCTGGATACGCTGTCCTATTGCAGAACGCAAACTAATTTCCTTCTCGGAAAATTGCCTTGGAACGCGTATGCTGAGATCGAGGTGTTTGGAGTTAAGGGACTTTATTTCAATACGAATAATGAGTACCCCTGCCTCCTTCACCACATTACCAAAACCGGTCATTGATTGTATCATGCGAATGTAATTTACGGCAAATATAAGCACAGACAACAGTTAACAGCTAAGAGTTAACAGAAAAATGCAATTGGAGGAAAGTATAAAAGAAGCTTATTTGTCTTGGATAACAGTCAATTGATCTCGAATTTAGAAGCAGCTTTAACAAGGCTTCCCTTTTCCGCCAGCTTCAACCTAATGCGGAATGTTGCACCCTTGCCAACTTCAGAGTCCTTGACGAATATTTCGCCATTGTGATAATTCTCAATGATGCGTTTACCGAGGGATAGACCAAGCCCCCAGCCTCGCTTGCGGGTGGTAAATCCTGGTTCAAATACCGTTTTAAATTCAGAACGTGCTATTCCCTTACCTGTGTCTTTAACATCAATAATCACGAAGCCCTTGCTCTGGCGAATGATGAATTTTATCTCGCCGACACCAGTCATGGCATCCACAGCATTTTTCGTGAGGTTTTCGATTACCCAGCCAAAAAGATTTTTATTTATGTCCGCATAAACATCTTTGGAGCTCTCCTCAGAGATATAAATATGCACCTTTTTGGAAATTCTGCTTTTTAGATAATCTATGGATTCTCCAACCACCTCATAAATGTTATAGGTCAGCAGTTCCGGTGTAGACCCAATTTTTGAGAAACGTTCAGTTATTATTTGAAGGCGCTGTAAGTCTTTTTCCAACTCCACAATGATCTCTTCACCCGGAAGTTCTTCAGCGGTTTTAAGATATTCCACCCATGCCATCAATGATGAAAGCGGAGTGCCTATCTGATGCGCCGTTTCCTTGGCCATACCCACCCACACGCGGTTCTGCTCAAACCTCCTGCTGCTGCTAAATGCAATATAGGAAATGGTCAGGAATATACTGATGAGCAACAATTGTATATAGGGATAAAACCGCAGCAAAGTGATTCCTTCCTTCTCTTCAAAATAGATATACTGGTCGTCAGTCATCTTTATGCCCTTGTTGAAAAAACGCCATTTCTTAACAAGTTTATCCAGATAATGCGGATCATGTTTTCCTGTGGTATCTACGTTTTTAAAGATGTCCACCTTATCATTCTTATCAGTAACAATAATAGGAATCGTTGTCGCCTGGATCACCTGCACCTGCTTGGTGACATCATTCGGGTGACTCTGGATTTGCTGGTAAGCATCCGCTACTGCCTTAACTTTTTCTACTTCATCGTGGGAAAGCTCCTTTACCAGATAATTAGTGAACAGCAAAAAGAAAATACTTATGATTAAGGCACCCGCCAGTAACAACAAGGTCCACCTCTTTTTTTTAGTGGTGGCAAAGGCAATAATATCTGAACTAAAGGGTATTCTCACAAATTAAAAACCAAACGTTATATCTTACTTTTTAGTATCTGTTTCTATCATTTTACCTGATTTATTGCCTTTATTTCGCCCCCAGGAAGCCATTTCTTCCAAAAGCGGGATCAGGCTTTTTCCTTCTTCTGTCAGGCAATATTCAACTTTAGGTGGCACCTCAGCATATACTTTTCTGCTGACAATACCATCTTTTTCCAGTTGCTTCAATTGTATGGATAACATCTTCTCGGTAATCTCAGGAATATGGCGTTTCAGCTCGCTAAATCTTTTCGCCTCTTTACGAAGATACCATAAAACCACAGTTTTCCATTTTCCACCGATATAATTCATGGTTATATCCAGGGCACAGTGAAAGACCCTTCCATCCATTTGAAATTCATATTCCTTACCTTCAATAATCATTCCTTTAAATTTTAAACAATTATCATTATGCAACCAATTGATTATCAATAATTATATCTTGCAGTTCCAATACTATGCTTCATGACAGTCCTTGTAAAAAGTAAATAAACATCCTACATTTACAGCAAGATTACGAAACAATTCTAAAATTCGAACATATATGAAAATTGCTGTATTAGGTACCGGAATGGTTGGCAATACCATTGGCACCAAACTTATTCAACTGGGCCATGAAGTAAAAATGGGCTCACGCACCACAACAAATGAAAAAGCCGCCAAATGGGTCGGCGAGAGCGGAGCAAATGCAAGCACGGGCACATTTGCTGATGCGGCAGCCTTTGGCGAATTATTATTCAATTGTACTTCAGGAAAGGGCAGCCTGGAAGCCTTAAATCTTGCCGGTACTGAAAATATGAAAGGCAAGGTATTGATTGATCTTTCAAATCCACTTGATTTTTCAAAAGGCATGCCTCCTACCCTAACGGTTTGTAATGACAATTCCCTTGGCGAGCAGATCCAGGCAGCTTTCCCCGATGTAAAGGTTGTGAAAACACTGAATACCTTAAACTGTATGCTCATGGTCAATCCTTCTGCATTGGGAAATGGGGACCATGATATATTTATAGGCGGCAACGATGCCGGTGCCAAGGAACAGGTCAAGGATATTCTTACCAACTGGTTTGGCTGGAAAAACATACACGACCTCGGGGATATTTCAACTTCCCGTGGTGTAGAACAATGGCTTCCACTTTGGATACGAATGATGGTTGCCTTTGGAAATGCGAATTTCAACCTGAAAATTGTACGATAAAACAATGTAGAGACGCTCCGCCACGGCGGAAATCGCGTCTCTACCAATTTAAGCCTGATGGAAAAACTTCTATCATATCTACCGATAATTAGTCTATGTGTGGGTGCCTGGGCACTCATCAACGGCATACTGCACGATACTTTTGTACTCATGGAAGGGCGCAAGTATGACCGTGACCTGCTACGCCTTTTACTCGATGGACATATACTCATTACTTGCGGCCTTATCCAGATCCTTACATACAAAGGAATAAAATCAGAGGAGGCGTGGGCGGTATATATTTCTATGGTTGCAACTGTAAGCCTGCTGGTATATTGCGGCATGATCTGGCCATTCCTTAAATCCATAGCAACGATTGTGTTAAACCTTTCACTCCTAATTGGTTTATTGGTATGGGTTTTGCAAAAACAGATTCAATAGGAGGCAAATGCTTATATTTGCCTCTTAAATTATATCTATGAGAAAATTATTATACATAGCTTTTAGCTTTACAATTATGTTTGCCGGCATTCAGGGCGTACATGCACAAACAAAGGACACTGCAAAGAAAGCAGCCCCTAAAGAAAGTGATGAACTTATCTATTACACAGAGCCGATGCCTGAATTTCCGGGTGGAAATGAAGCAATGAAAAAATGGATAAAGGCACAGGTGCAATATCCCAAGGAGGCTCTTGCAAAAGGTGTAAAGGGAGCAGTATTTGTAGAAGTAAATGTAATGAAGGACGGATCCCTGTCTAACATCAGCATAGTATTTGGAATCGGTAGTGGATGTGATGAAGAAGCATTGCGCATCGCCAAGGCGATGCCCAAATGGAAACCAGGTTTGAAAAACGGAAAACCAGTACGTGTACTCATGCGCTTTCCTGTAATGTTTGAATTACCCGGACAGGAAATGAAAACCAATGGCGGTCAGATGCAGCAACAAGGCCCGCGGGCACCCCAAGGTCCTCGTCCAAATCAGCAACCTCAAACGAAATAAATTTACTGAACATTATACACAATAAAGAAGCCCCCAGGTATATAACCCGGGGGCTTCTTTATTTATGCGGATACCTTATTTGCAGAGAATAATAAACCTGCTGTACGATTTGTCTCCAAAATTACATTTCAGTATATAGGTTCCCTGAGAAGCATTCTTAAAATCACTTATTGTTAAAGGGAACGTATAATTTCCGGCATCCTGTATTCCTGCATTTTTGCTTGCTATCATGTGTCCTTTGAGATCATATATTTCAAAAACGACCTTTTGTGAAGCCGGCAAAGAATAAGAAACGTACGCATTCTCTACAACAGGATCAGGATATACCTTCACAGAAAATTCATTTTTATTTTCATCAAATATTCCTGTAAATAAAATATTCAGCGAGTCCATGGATGATGAAGTGCAACCAAAAGCTTCATGTACTTTTAGTTGAATGTGAAACCATCCTGTTGCCATGTATTGATGCCCCGGAGAAGCAATACTATCAATACTACCATCACCGAAATTCCAGTTATAGGATTTCAAACCCTGGTCTGCTGCAGAAAATTTCACAGTTCCGTTTTTTAAAGGTGTTGAAAATGTAAAATGCGAGTTGACTGTATCCACTTCAAAAGTATTTGAAATAGTATCTGCACAACCGGAAGAATTCAGTATCATTTGCAATACCCTGTATCTGCCGGCAGTTTTGGATATGAAATAAGGATTGGCTGAACCTGAAGAATCCACATGAACATTAAATTTATTCATTATAAAATAACGGTACGTTTTCCCTCCTCTACCTTTATCTGAAACAGAAAGCGTATCACCCGCACATATTGTTGAAGCATTCAATGCAAAACCAGCGGTGGGAGTTGCAACAAAACTATCACTAAGTGTTAATGTATCGTTGGAATTATCCCCGTCCGTAGCGAGATCAGTGTAAGCGGTAATTATATATCTTCCTCCACTGGAAGTATTCAACGGTGTCTTGAAACTCACGTATACAATTGTATCGTGCAAGATTTTTAAACCCGGAGAGCCTTTTAATATTCCTGAAAAAGCATAGTTGGCGGAATTTACAGATGTTCCCTTTATGTTTATATGAACATTGAAATTACTGTTTTGGTCGCTGATTCCATAGTTGGCTATTTTCACAGCGACAACGGTATTTGAACTTCCGCAACTCAGGTTGGCAGGACCAACGATTGCTTCCACACCCACATCATCTGAATCCTGAGGAACTTCATCAGCACCCATATCTGGGTTTATACTTTTTCGCGGCTGGTAGTCAATATCATTCTTTACGGAAGCCAGGTGTATGCCTTTATGCCTTGCATAAATAGACGCAGCAGTTAAATGAAGGTCTCCGCTACTTACATCGTAAAAACTCGGATCACCACTGATGCTATGCTTATCAAATTTAGACAATTTCTGCCAGTCAGACAAAGAATACCAGGTACCGTTCCAGTTGGCATCTACAGTAGCTCCTGCAGAAAAAATATCATTGTAATCGGATTTTGATATGCCATAATTATCACCGTATATCGCCGCTCCATTTATCTGGTTGTAAAAAATATTATTTACTACATTTACTTTGTTTGAGGTAGTCCCTGTAAAATATCCTGTGGCAAATCCCAAATTATCAGAACTGTTTACAACGCTGTTATTATATACATTCAGCAAGGCATTATCTTTTGAAAATAATCCGATTCCTGCAACGCCGCTGAGTGTTATAAAATTATTTTCAACTATACTGGTATCACTACCCGGACAATTTGCCAGATACAATCCATAATTCACCAAGCCAAGGTTAATAATGTTATTGCGTACCACCAAACTATCCTGATAAGTACAAACCACACCATCCGCATATACGGAATCCACCAGGTTGTGATCAATGATATTACCTTTTTCCGCTCCTCCACTGTATCCCAGAAGTGAAAGTGCATTTAAACCTCCGACAATAACATTATTATAAATAGTGTTGTGAGATTCAACAGTATTCATGTCATCATAAATATTTGATCCGAAACTAAGAATACTGTACGGATATGTATAAAAAATATTTCCTGATAGGCTGTCATGGGAAGCGCCGCCTGCTAATTCAACTGCATCTGCGTATGTAAAATCTTCACCGGAAATTATTTCCACGCTCATTTTCTTAAAAGAAACATATTGCGCTCCGTCAAATCGCAATGCCACTGAACGGTCGTTATAATACGTGCCGCCATTCCATGCAGTATCGATAGTTACCTTCGTGCTATCATTTGATTGTGATTGAAAAGTTATCCTGTTCGCATTTGATGCACCATTTACTTTTTTGATTACTACAGATTCATTATAATTCCCATCTCGTACTTTAAAAGTTGTTGCACCGCAAACCCCATATTTATACAATGCTGCCATTGCAATATTAAATCCGCCAAAATCGGGAGCAGCCCCTCCAATTGTGTATATGCCACTCATTCCCGAACCGGTAGCATTAAATGCAGTATCATTCACAACATTTGAATCCACAGAACCATTCGGCGAACTTGTCCAGACCTTGATGTTTTTTATATTATGGGATTTATATAAGACTGATCCCAGTTTTACCTGTGCAGAATTATGTGCAGTCAAGGTACCTGTCCAGCTATAGGTAGTCATGGATATACCGTCCACACTCCAGTTTACGTTTACGCTTTTGAGGGTATCCAGTCCGGCATTATATATTGTTGCATAAACATTTTTAGTGCCCGAACAAAAATCCACAGTAGGGCTATCAATTGAAACTACAGCAGCATCCAGGGAAATAAGCCTGGTTTCGTCCGCTCCCATATTTGGAACTTTATTCCTTGGTTCTCCATCATAATCTTCCTTTACTATGGAAAGCGGAATCCCTTTTTGCATCACCTTAACAGACGCAGAAGTAAGATGAAGATCTCCATTTGTAACAGAACGGAAATCCGGATTTACAGAAATGCTTTTCGCATCAAGTGATGTTGTTTTCTGCCAGTCTGAAATAGCGGTGCAATTGGTTGTTGAATTCCATAAGCCCAGCACTGATCCTGTAGTATAAAAATCATTATTGTCTGATGTACCCATGCCCGTCGAATTACCACTGATAACTGTACCTGCGCCCAGATTCATGAAAATATTATTATAAGTCTTTACACCACTTACCTTCCCGTTGCTATACAGAACAGCCGAAGGATACGAATTTGCAGCGGTAACAATACTGTTATATGCAACCACAAGAGGATAACAATAATTTACAAGAAGTCCTGTACCGGTATGACCAACAAGTCGGATAAAATTATTTGCAATAACCGTAGTATCAGTATTGGTGGTACTTGTTCCGTAAATATACATTGCATAATTTATGGTAGATAATATTATCCTGTTCCTGGAAATAGTCATGCTATCATTATAGTGAGTAATGATTCCATATCCCCAGGCACTATCGATTGTATTGTGATAAATCCAATTTCCCCTTTCTGCGATCGTTGTATAATTGGTAAATAAACCTTCCAGTTCAATACCACAATATCCACCGGAAATATAATTATTTTTCAGGGTAATATAATTTTCAACGGAACCGAATACGTCATTCACCACATAACCGGGATTTGTAAAGGACGATGACACCTTTAGTAAGCAATTTTCAAATCCTACGTGGTTTGCGCCATTGGTAATTTCAACGGCATCTTCATATCCGTATCCATTATTACAATGATTGATCACCGATATTTTTTTGAACGTAACATAGTTTGCACCACTCAGGGAAATCACATATCCCCTGTACGCCCAAGGCCCGTAATTGCTGGTATCTATAACAACTTTACTGCTATCCCCGGATGCCGATTGAAAGATGATGGAATTTGTAGAAGAAGCTCCAGCAATATGATTGATCATAATTGATTCCGTATAGCTGCTATCTGCTGCATTGAAGGTAACCGCTCCGCAAACACCACGCGTATTCAAATCAAAAACAGCGGCACGAAAAGATGTGTAATCCGGTGTGGTTTTCCCTGTATTATCTATTGTATAAGTACCTATAAGCCCTGTTTTGAGAACCGTTGAATCAAAATTTGTTTTTGTCCTGCTTATTGAAATCCCATTCGCGCTATCAGGAGATATTACAACTTTGTAAATGGTGCTTCCCGATGAAAAATTATAAGCACCTATATCGATGGAATCTACAGAAGTGGGAGCCAGTATTCCGGTCCAGTAAAATGGTGTTTGCGTTACGCCATTTACCGACCAAACTATTTTTAAACTTTTAAGCGTATCATATCCCCTGTTATTCAGCAATACATACACATCATGCGTCCCTGTGCAAAAACCACTGTCAGGTTTTACGACTGCTTTAATTTCAGGATTTACCGCTATGGAAACAAATTCATCCGCGCCTATATCGGGAGTTTTCGGATCACGTATATCGCCATCTATATCGGTGGAATCATAAGCAAGTACTTTTGCCCTGCCATTAATAAAGTGATTGCTTACATGTAAATCAGTATTGCTATTGTATACAGGATTTACTGCAGTATCATGTTTTGCGAAGCCCTTTCCTGAGCTAATCCATGAAGTAA
>CAILMK010000274.1 GCA_903835275.1 uncultured bacterium
AATCTTCAGTCTGTGAAATTGTTGTTGTCTTATCAAAAATTCCATTGATGATTTCCTTCAGTCCTGATTCAAATTTATCAAAGGATTGTTTACTCATCATACCCTGTTTTGGATTTACGTTCTGGTATCCGTCACTTACTTTTTTTAGGGGAAGAATCACAGGCTGCAAATTAAGTTGCCCGGATACCTTATGATACAGGTAACAATAATAAATAGCCTGGAAAGCCTCCTTATTATCCTTGGCAGGAACTTCAAATTCATCCTCAAAATCAAAGGCAAACTTCTGCACATTTCCTGTTTTGTAATCAATGATCCGGATAACTCCATTCTTGCTGTCTATCCTGTCTACTTTCCCTTGTAAATTAATACTTAATTCATCACTGAATACAAGAGTATAATCAAGTTTTTCCTCCATACCAAGCATATAGAACGGCGCATAATTCTCATCGGCGTTCAAGGCATTATTAACCAGCACTTCAATACTTTCAATCAGCAAACTGTTTTTATCCGTATAGAAACCTGAATCCAGATGCTGGGGTTCAATCGCTTTTTTCAGAATTGAATTAATATTTTTCCTGCGGTCAATAATGTCCTTTGCAATAACTTCCTTTCCTTTTAATTCACGATAAAATTCTTCCATGACTGCATGAAAAAGTGTTCCGAATTTATCAGCTTCCATTTCCTCGCTGATTTCCCTCGTAGGTTTGATCCTTGAAATATATTTCAGAGAAAACTGCAAACTGCAATTGTAATAGGTACTGATAAATGTTGGCGATATACCGTCCTTTGCGGCACGCTCTTTCAATACTTCAAAATAATGTTTTCCCTTGGGAAATTCGATTGCCTTTATTGTGTGATTTTTCAAAGGCAAACTAAAAGGATCAGTGGAAATAACAGCCGGAGAATTCTTTTTCTTCAGGAAATAATGCAATTGCCTGATGTACCTGCTTGCCTCACTCCCACTACTGCCGCTACTGGTATAGTAAAACAAATGAATGTTCTTAGCCCATTGCAACAACCTGTAAAAATAATATGTAAACAGGGATTCCTGTTCATCAAAGGTCGGCATGCCAAAGGATTTCCGTATATCAAAGGGAATGTACGAATGCGAGTTGCGTGACGTTGGCAAACTGCCCTCATTTACATTCAGGATATAAACATTATCGAAGCACAGGGCGCGCGTTTCCAGCATACCCATTACCATTATTGCCTGCGGATCATCATCTCCAAAAGGAATTTTTATCATTGCTGCCTGCTGACGGAAGAAACGCCAGAACGTTGAAATATTTACAGTGACATCCTGTGTCAGCAAAAGTCCTTTTAATTTATTCAATAATTCACGGAAGATCAGTTCCACGCTTTCCTCCACGCGGTCTTTTTCCCTTACTAAATTTATGATTCTTTCAAGGTAAAGTACAAGTGCCGGAACATTAGTCGCATCATTGAAAACAACATCAATCCCGGCAGGAGCTACGAAATTACGAACCCTGTTTTTCTCAACATAGATTAGTTCGTAGTTTTCAATTTCATTGATAAAATTTCCAATCTCCTTGTTTTCCTCATTCACTATGAGAGGATGTGTCAGCAAGGCAAGGACATCTTTGTAGTAAAAGCTTTGCAGGGAAGGTTCAAAGTTTTCCTGCAAGGCGGAGATCAGTTCAAACAGGGAATATAAACTTAC
Source organism: uncultured bacterium (assembly GCA_903835275.1). Classification (GTDB taxonomy): domain Bacteria; phylum Bacteroidota; class Bacteroidia; order CAILMK01; family CAILMK01; genus CAILMK01. Next base: position 1,682 of record CAILMK010000274.1, read on the forward strand.
ATCTGTCAGTGGCTTGCCGATGGTATAATTTATCTTTCCAATATCCGGAAGCATGGCGTGCATCACCGGTCCGAGAATGTGCTCATCCGGCAATACAATCGCTGTACTGCCTTCATGAGGATTTTTCTGCAATTGTTCCTTCAATGCCATTCCCTGTGATGCTTCCAGCGGGACGGCAGTAATGATTATTTTTTTATTTTCCTTTAGTAATTTATCAATGACGATTCCGGGGTCAGGCAAGCGCAAATTCTTCACCGATTTCCTGATAAAATGCCCCGCTTCCTCGGCTGGATCATTAATATAATATTCGTCCGTATCGAAATATACCAGTGCTTTTTTCTCTTTCAATAAAGTGCGTATGATAATCTCTTCAGCCTTGGAAAGTGCATTGAATCCAATGAAAATATAGTTTTGAACATCTTCATTTACTTCCCCGTTCTGGAATTTTCCCGCTACTACGCGGTATTGCATTCCCGCATACGCCTTTTTATTTACCTGCAAATATTCGTTCAGATCTGAATAAACCTTTTCAAAAATTTCCCAGTGCATTAAAAACTTCTCCTGCAATTCTGAAGGTGCAGTCCTGCTGATGGTACTCCAGAATTCCAACGCAATATCACTTTCAGTATTTGTTTCATCAATTTCCTTTGTCGCACCAAGGTGACTGAAAAAGCGCTCAATATCCACCAGGTATTTATCCATCTCATCATAATCACGGAGCAACATATTCCCCC
>CAILMK010000275.1 GCA_903835275.1 uncultured bacterium
CATTATCCATAACTACAAAACCGAATCCTTTGGAACGGCCCGTGTCGCGGTCACTGATGATTTTTACAGATGACACGGCACCATATTGCTCGAATGTCTCCTGGAGTTTGTTCTCTTGGGTGGAGTAATTGATTCCTCCTACAAAAATGTTCATGAAAATAAAAAATTAAAAAATTAACATTCGCAAGTTAAGGCATTCATTTGGTTTATTCTGAAAATAATCGAAAATATTTTGGAAATTCTGATTTTAATCATTAAGAAGCCCTCAATTTATGCCTTAAATATTTATTCAACTACATTGATCTTTAGTGTGTTAGTCCTTGATCTTTCGTGTATTGGCATGCTCGCCGTATTGATCACAAAGTCACCTGTTTTGAGGTGTTTACTCTTCTTTAGGATGGCAATTACGTCCTTAAAGGTCTGATCCGTGGTTGAATATTTATCATAAAAGAGCCCGCGGACGCCCCAGATGAGATTTATCCGGTTCAATAATTCGGCATCATCGGAGAAAATAAAGATGTTTGCTTCCGGTCGGAAACTGGAAATCTTGAACGCCGTGTACCCCGATTTGGTCATGCTGATAATAGCGTCCGCATCCACTTCCTTGGACATAAGCACCGCATTCAGGCACACTGCATCGGAAATAAAGGTTGAAGATTTTTTATTCAGCGCGTATTTAACATTATAAGGAGCCTTGTCCCGCTCTATGCGTGTTATAATCCTTTCCATGTGTTCCACTACCTGTAAAGGATATGCTCCAACGGATGTTTCCGCACTGAGCATAAGCGCATCCGCGCCGTCAAGTACGGCATTACCCACGTCATTGGCTTCCGCACGCGTAGGCTTCGGAATATAGATCATGCTTTCCATCATCTGGGTGGCAATGATAACGGGCTTGGATGCTGCCATACATTTTTTTACCAGTATCTTCTGGATCAGCGGAAGTTCCTCCATGGGCAGTTCTACGCCCAGATCTCCACGCGCAATCATAATACCATCGGCCTGTTCAAGGATGGATTCAAAATTCTTTACTGCTTCGGGCTTTTCTATTTTCGCTATGACGAGCGTTTTTTTGCCACGTGCCCTGATGATTTCTTTTAGTTCAATAATATCTTCCGCCTTGCGGACAAAAGAGAGAGCCACCCATTCCGCGTCGTTTTCCAACGCAAACTCAAGGTCTATAAGATCCTTTTCCGTTAAGGAAGGCAGTGATATATATGTATTAGGAAGGTTTACGCCTTTTTTGGAACCTACAGGTCCGCCATAATTTACAACCGCCTTTACTTCGTTATCATTATTAGTAGCAGTAACGGCAAGTTCTATTTTACCATCATCCACCATGATCTTATCGCCGATCTTTACATCCTTCGGGAACTGAAGATAGGTCATGTAGACTCTTTCCCTTGTGCCAATGCACTTTTCGGTAGTGAAGGTTACGATATCGCCTTTTTCCCAGTGAACAAGGCCGTTTTCCACTTCGCCGATGCGCAGCTTGGGACCTTGAAGATCGCACAGGACACAGGTATGAAGGCTGTGCTTCTTATTGATCTTGCGGATAAGGGTAACCAGTTTGCTGAGGTCCTCATGCTTGCCGTGGGAAAAATTCAGGCGGCATACATCTACACCTGCCTCGATTATTTTTGTGAGCATTTCCTCAGAGGATGTAGCCGGCCCGAGGGTTGCAATTATTTTAGTGCGGTTGAAATGTTGTTTAAACATTATTCTATGATGATATTATTTAAGTGCTCGCTTTCAATGATAAATACTTTCTGAACCTGTTGGATCTTCCCGATTAACTTCAGGCAATCCTCGATTTTGGTTTCAGCATTCATGCCTGCAAGGAAACAAACAAAATCAGCCTGTTTTAGTTTTGGCAAAAGTGTTTTTCCTTCTTCCTTGTTGTTAACTATATAATAGACAACGCTATTTTCCTTATCGGAATATATATAGCCTTGAAAATCTGATAGTTGTTTTGTTTTCGGATTGAATTGACGAATGACAGCTGATTTATCAAGATTGATACCCAGGACATTGTTTATCTGGTAACAAAGTTGATAATCCTTTGCAGTGGATACGATAGCCAATGCTAAAAAATCGACTTCTTCTTCTACGCTTAATTTATGCTTTTTCAAAACTAAAAGCCTCCTGAAAACATGCGCAAGTTAGCACAAACCAAGGGATATATGCCTTGATTTCTTTAAAGATAATATTTGGGTAGCCAAAACCTCGCGGGTTTTTGTTCGCCGTCGTAGAAACCCTCGAGGTTTAATCGGGATAATAATTTGCGGGCGGCAACATATAGCTTACACTCGCCGAATGCGAGCGGCTTTACAAAAGTTTCCACAAAAAGCCGAAAAACAGACCGTTTTTAGTCACTTTTTGGTTGATTTTCAAAACCTGAAATCTGCCCATTTTGCCCGATTATGCCTCTAAAGGCTGAATTGCCACAATGTTAACAAATAATAAATTGCCCTAACTATGAATCTGTTAGAGTACCTGTGACCACTAAAAATATTTTTTTATTTGGTGAATACCGAATAAAGGTTGTTATTTTGCAAAAATTTTTAAACTGAAAAGAAATGTCTGACATTGCAAGCAAAGTAAAAGCCATCATCGTAGAAAAACTCGGAGTTGACGAAAGCGAAGTTACTCCTGAGGCGAGCTTTACTAATGACCTCGGCGCCGATTCACTCGACACCGTAGAACTAATCATGGAACTTGAAAAAGAATTCAACGTTTCCATTCCTGATGAGCAGGCTGAAAACATAACAACTGTTGGCCAAGCTATCAGCTATCTCGAAGAGCAGGTGAAATAACCCTTCTTTCTATCGAATGCAATTTAAACGAGTTGTTGTAACGGGATTAGGGGCTATCACCCCTTTGGGCAATGATGTCCAAACCTATTGGGAGAACCTCCTGAAGGGAATGAGCGGAGCTTGTCCCATTACGAAATTCAATGCAGATAAGTTCAGGACTAAGTTCGCCTGCGAAGTGAAGGACTTTAGTCCTGAACTTTATATAGATAAGAAAGAAATAAAGAGAATAGACCTCTTTACACAATATGCACTTGCTGCATCTACACAAGCTGTGGAAGATGCCGGCTTTAACCTGGATACCCTTGATAAGGACCGCACCGGAGTCATTTTCGGTTCTGGTATCGGCGGACTAAAAACTTTCCAGGATGAAGTTGCATATTTTGCGTCAGGTGATGGTACACCGCGCTTCAGCCCTTTTTTCATTCCGAAAATGATCATTGACCTTGCTGCAGGCCATATTTCTATTAAATATGGTTTCCGCGGGGTGAATTATGCTACTGTATCTGCCTGTGCCACTTCCAACCACGCTATCGCTGAAGCTGCCAATCATATCCGCTACGGCAATATGAAGGTAATGGTGACCGGTGGTTCCGAAGCTCCCGTTGTGGAGGCTGCCATCGGTGGATTCAATGCCATGCGCGCACTTTCCGAAAGAAACGACGATTATGCGACTGCTTCACGTCCCTTTGATAAAAACCGCGACGGTTTTGTTCTTGGCGAAGGTGCAGGCGCGCTGATTCTCGAGGATCTGGACCATGCACTTGCACGCGGCGCAAAGATCTACGCGGAATACGGAGGAAGCGGTATGAGTGCCGACGCGTACCACATGACTGCGCCGCATCCGGAAGGACTGGGCGTACAAAATGTACTGCGTTTCGCTCTTGAGAACGCAGGTATGACTCCTGATGATATTGATTACATCAATGTTCACGGAACGTCCACCCCGCTGGGTGATGTAAGCGAACTTTCCTCCATAGAAAAGATCTTTGGTGAAAGGGCGTACCATATCAACATCAGCTCTACAAAATCAATGACAGGCCACTTGCTGGGTGCTGCCGGCGCGATAGAAGCCATTGCCTCTATCATGTCCACCATTCACAATATTGTCCCTCCCACCATCAATCACTTTGAGGATGATCCGGAGATCAATCCCCGCCTTAACCTGACGTTCCACAAGCCACAGGAAAGGGAAGTACGTGCCGCACTGAGCAATACATTTGGTTTCGGAGGACATAATGCCTCCATTATTTTCAAAAAGTACAAGGCTTAAAATCTGC
>CAILMK010000276.1 GCA_903835275.1 uncultured bacterium
CCGCTAGAATCAGCACTGTTTTTAGTTGAATCACCTTTGCCACCCTTGCCGCTTTGAATAGCAGGAGTTTTAGGCTTGGCACCCTTTACAGGAATATTTGCAACTTCTTTTTTAGAATCATTAACAGTAGGAATTTTTGCATCCCCTTCATGCTTGGTAGTGTCTTTCTTCATTGCCTTTTCTGCGTCCTGTTTTGCATACATGGCAGCATCTGCAGATTGAAGGAAAGGATAAATTTCTGCCAGTTTATAGGTTTCGTAAAACTCCAGTTTTGCAGAACCTTTCAGATACCTTCTGATACGTTCAGGATCATCTGCACCCGGAAGCTCTACTATAATACGTCCGGTAACATCATCCTTTTGTTTATTAGGCTGGGTTACACCGAATTTATCTATACGCTGACCAAGGATCAGGTCAATCCTGTCCAGAGTTTGTTGTGATTCATCCTTGAGGAATTTGATTACCTGGGTATTGCTGGAATTGATGTCCACTTTGCCCTTGTTATCCATGGTACCGAATACGGTAGCCAGTTTGAAATTTGGATTCAGCTGGGTAATGGATTCATCAAAGAGATCAATATAATTTCTCTGGCTGGTCTTCCTTTGCTCATTCGCCATGGTAATAGCCTTATTGAAAGTAGGATCAGGGTTATTGCCTGAAAGCTGCTTTAAAAGGTCATTCATATTTACCTGAAGCGTAACGTGCATACCGCCCCTGAGGTCAAGCCCAAGGTTCAGCGAACGTTCCTTGACGTCCATGTAGTTATACTGAAGGAATACGTGGCCATTGCCAAGGGAATCCAGATAATGGCGTTTTTTCTCAATATCGCCGTGGGCGAATTTTTCCGCCTTACTGTCCCAATTACTGGCTATCCACGTGAATGACAGCTGGAACAAACATACCGCCGCAAAAGCGATGGTAAAGAACATAACGGCACCTTTGTTTTTCATAAATTACAAACGCAGTTTTAAATTATATTGTACTTTTATTTTTGTCTTAAACTTCTAATTATTAATGTATTCGCTTAAGAGTTTCCTTTACGGAACGGCAAAGATACAAAAATTTGCAAGAGTGGGAATGTTAGCAGGTAAATGTGTGATTTTTGCCTTATTTTAGCTCACTGGTGTATTATGTCTTTTGAAAGATACGGCTATTCCTTTATCGGCATTTTTATTTTTAAAATACTATAAATCAACAACTTAAATAATTCTTAATTTAAAGAAGGAAGAATGACACTTTCATTGACAATTTTAACGGCAACCGGCAATACCCCTGCCTGAATAAGTTTAACAACCCTATCCGCCTCTTCTTTTGTGAAATTTCCGGAGATAACGGAGATACCTCCTGTAATCTTGTTTTCTACATTCGGGGCACAAAATATTTTATCATCGAAGGACATAGCAATATTGCGGCGAATGTTGTTCTGGGTGATGTCGTACCATTTGGCGGTGCCTTCTGCGTTCATGTGAATTTGAATCTGATAAAAGTCTGTACCGGATGCTTTTTCCAGCTTTGCGTCGCTTATCACATTGCCATCAAGTACCGCTTCTTTTCCTATAGTTCCCGTAGAGCGCAAAGCATAGAGTTGATATGCACTGGAGCCAATCGCGCGCGCGCTCCATCTTAAAATTAATTCTTTGGGTAATTCCGCCTTTGCTTCAGGCTTCCTTAATAAGGCGTTCAATCGTAAAGTGTCTTTCTTATCTACGAGGGCAACTACACAACCATTGGGAGCATTGTTACCAAGTGCTTGCATGTTTGCCCACATTATATCCAGCAAAGACTGTTGATCGTTTAAAGTATCGCTTGCTGAAAATACTTTAGGTTTAGCCTTTGGGAAAAGGGAGGCATCAGCAGCTTTAAAATAAGCAGCAAGCTCGCTCAGACGATAGGTTTCATAGAATTCAAGTTTGCCACTGGAAGTAAAATAATTTCGTAATTGCTGAAAATTTGTTCTGCCGTAGACTTTGACCTTGATCAATCCTTTGGTTTCCTCTGTTTCTATTTCAAACTGAAAATCACTCAGACCATCCAGGCGCTTTACAATGGTAGAATATGTTTTTTCAAAAACAACATGTCTGTTTTCTGATTTATCTAAATCAACTTTCAGAATGAATTGTATCCCTTCCTTAGGTCTTTGGTTACAGGATGTGAAAAACAAAAATTGCGAAATGCAAATGGCTACTGTAAGGATTCTGAAAATGTTCTTTTTCATTGTTTTGTTTTTTATTGTGTGCTAACTCTTGGATCTAATAATCCATATACAATATCAGTTATGCTATTGATGAGTACAAAAATGAGGGAAATAAATAAAACCGCCCCCATTACCACAGGGAAATCCATTGTAAGCAAGGCGTCTACGGTTACTTTTCCCAAACCATGCCAGTTGAAAATATATTCTATAAAGAAAGCCCCGGCAAGAAGGGAAGCCAGCCAACCGGAAACTGCCGTCAGCACCGGATTCAGGGCATTCCTCAGCGCATGCTTAATGATGACCTTACCGGGAGCCAGGCCTTTTGCGGTTGCGGTACGAATATAATCCTGGGAAAGGACATCCAGCATGGATGAGCGTGTAAGCTGTGTAATAATCGCAAGCGGACGTATCCCCAGGGCAATTGCCGGCAGGATAAGATTTTGAAGAACAAGCACTTTCCCCTTATACGGATCAATTTCATACAAGGAGCCAAACATACTCAATCCCGTAATGCCGGATAATAAATAGCCGAAGCACCATGCTATCAGGATGCCTGCAAAAAAAGATGGCACTGATACCCCAAGGTTGGCAATGAGCATTAATACATTTTCGATAAGGCTTCCTTTTTTAACAGCGGAGATAACTCCAAAGGGTATCCCTATAATAATGGCAAGTATAAATGCCGAAAGCGCCAGTACAACAGTATTCGGCAGGGCAGTTAATAATATTTCCGAAACTTTCTTTTTGGATTGATAAGAGCGACGCAGGTAAGGGGCTTTCAATACGAAAACATTTTTTCCTGCGGGAAACAAGGGGAGGTAATGATATTTTTCCCTGTTTTCAGCGGAGTTCTCGTGTATTGAAAGCGGACTAAGGTCATTCACATACAATAGGAATTGCCTTGGTTTACTTTCATTCAATCCAAATTCCTTGTTAATGGATTCCAGGGTGGAAACATCTGCGCGCTGCCCGAGGGTAAGTTTTGCCGGATCCGCAGGCAATACCATGAAAAGCAGAAAAACCACCCCTGCAACGCCAATAAGAACGAGCAGCCCGGAAATAATGCGTTTTATGATAAAGCGAAGCATGAAAAATAATTACGACTACAATATTAAGCAAGAGAATGCTTAAAGCCTATTTTCTTGCTTTTTGGAAAAATCGGGATAGGTATATGTAGGGTCACGATATATCGTGACCGATAAGGACAAATTGTGCAGCAGGTCACGACATGTCGTGACCCTACAATTATTCTACATAAATAAAATTTACTTATTTTAACTGCGAATTGAAACTGCCTTTCCCTATCAAAATATCGTAGTTCTGCCCGGTAGGGCGAAGATAAACAAGGATCGTATAATTATTTTCGGTTTCCCAATGGCTTCCTTCCAGGGCGGATGCACTCACTTCCCCGGCCGCATTAACAGTTACATACTGATAATCGTAATATCCCTGCTTGAGAAGAAATGCTGCCTGAAACTCTCCCTCCTTTGGAGCGAAGACCATTTTAAACCGGCGGTCAAGAAGCCAGTTGGTGAGGGCTCCGTACACATAAACTTCACTCCCTTCCTCGGGTAGGGTCTTCAGGCGGAAATATACCCATATATAGTCTGCCTCCGTGTAAGGCGTCGTTCCCTGTTTGGTATTTACAGTATATTGGCCGTCCTGATCAATGTATTTTGTATAGACATTCGGTGAGCGGTCTTCATCATCAAAAAGAGTAGCCTGAAACAATGAATCAGAGGTAAAATAGCGGACGCCGATGCCACGATATCTTACGTCGGTGATGTCAAAGGCCCTGAATTCATTTCCGCCTTCCATTAAATTCTCCTCGTCGTAATAATAATTAAGCGTCTTGTTTTCTATCAGCTTTGGTTTCAGGTCGCGGATTTCATTATCGCTTCTCCAGTTTTGCCTGACTATTACTTTCACGTCTGTAAAAGGATTGGGAATGCTGAGATCAGTAGTCACTGAAAAATTTATCTGCTGTTTACTATCCGCATACTTTGCATATCCCGGGCGAATAATTTCCGCGGCAACAGAAGCGGAATTCTCGTACACATAAAACCTGCGGGTGATGACAGGTGTTTTTTCATTTTCCGTATAAACTTTCAGGATATAATTGCCGGACATTTTCAAACGCATATTCTGGGTCGGAAAATCAAGCTTGTAATGTACATAGCTTTTCAAAGTGCCGGTGGACATGGTGTATCCGGGAAAATAGTCGGAAAACATGCCGTCAATATATTCACTTTTCAATAACTGACTAGGCTGCCAGTTTGCATCACAATGCACCACTGTGAACTGGTAATCCTTGGGTCTGGAATTTAATTCATCAAAACGAAGGGTAACACGCTCACCATTATTAAATGATATGAGGGGATAGGAATTAATAATGCCACTATTGTAGAACTGAACCGTTCTGATATTGTCCTTGTATACCTGGTCCGTTTGCACATGCTGGTCTTCATCCTGCGCGGCAAGGAGAGAAGGCGTCAATATGAGCAAATACAATAGTTGTCTCAGGAATTTCGTGCAGCTGGGCATTAATTAATATTTTGGCAAGGCAAATTTATAAATTTTACTTGGTAATCCCTTAATGCAACGTTTTTGGCAGCTTTTAATTTCCCAAATGCCCTTAAATTATCGGGCATTATTATAGATATATTCTACAACACCTGAAATGAGGTCTACACTAAGGGGCAGTTTAGGGTCATTATAGGACTCCATGTTTTTCTCTTTGTTTTCATCCATTCTTTTCAGGATATGGTTCATACCCTTAACCACCATCAGGGAAGCCTTGGGTTTGGCCTGTGCCAACGCGACTGCCTCGTCAGTGCTTACCTGTATATCATTCATCCCATGGATAATAACTGTCGGAGCCATTACTTTTTTGATTTCCTCCTTCGGATCATACTTGAACCATGATATCATATATGGCTGTACGCTTGGGCGGAAGAGATTATAGAGGTAATCAGGTACATTTTCAGTTGTTTTTCCGGTCTTTAAAACATCAATGATCCTGCTTGCTTCATACTGATAATCTTTTGGCTGGGTTTTTAGTTGATCGGTGATCACTTCATAAGCAGGCCTTGCAGCGCCGGATATTGAAATAAAGACATCCGCATGGACATGTTGTATGGCAATCATTCCGATGAGGCTGCCTTCACTGTGCCCGATCACTACAACTTTTGTGAATCTTTTATCGGCCTTTAATTTATTGATCCAGACTTCTGCATCTGAAATATAATCTTCAAAGGTGAGGTTTTCCTCCTTGATCATTGGATTAACGCTTTTACCAACTCCGCGCTTATCATAACGCAGGCTTGAAATACCATTGGAGGCAAGGGCAAATGCAAGCATATTCAATGAATTATTTTTCATACTCGGATTATTTCCGTCCCTATCGGTAGGACCGGATCCAGCAATAATCAGCGCGACTATTGTTGGCTTGGTGGTATCGCCAAGTTCAAGTGTCCCGTGGATGGTAACATTCTTGTTTACCATGCTTATTTCAGATTCCTTTATATTCTGAGCCTGTAAATTGGCACTTGTAAGGAAAGCAAGCAAGCCTGCAAATACAAAGAGTGTAAAATTTTTCATTGTGTTTTAATTAATTGCGAAGGTACAAACAAGGCAGATAATCTGCAAATTCCGGTAAACCATCAGCTTCAATTCAAGTGTTTGCATATTATATGCCAAATCCTATTGCCTGATCAATAAGGCCTTCATGCCTTTTATGGATAAATAATAAACCCCCGGCTTTAAAGAACTGATTGATAATTTGTTGGAATTTAATGTGCCGGCTTGCAAAATTTTTCCTTCGGGATTGATGATCTTGTATTGAAATGCCTCATGGGGTGCGTTTTCTATGGTTATTTCATTTGTAGCAGGATTGGGAAATATCCTGATGTCCTCCTCTTGCTTTTCATTGTTTGTAATTCCATTCAGTGCACTGAAATAAAAAGTTTGCGCCGTGATGAGTTTGCCTTTTACATAATATTTTGCTGTCCATTTGCCGGGAATATTAAGAGGCGGACGGTTTATATACGTCCAGGTATACGCATACCAAAGATCGGAGCTGTGCCGATACGCGTAACTGTACCAGAATTGTCCCGATGGTGTATACCAATCCACTCTTGAGGAATCTCCTTTTTTTAATCCCTGCATGAGTGCCCAGAAACAAACTATTGTATCGTTAATATCAAATGTGTCCTTTACCAAATACCTCTCACGCAGAGTATCAAGATTTGGTAAATAAGGGACAAATCCCGCTTCTATTAATTTTGTACTTGTGTCATAGAGTGGTTGGCTATTCCACAGTGAAGCGGTGGACTGGCATTTCCCTTCAAACGGATCGCGTAAGCCATAGTTGTCGTATACTTCCAGATGCAAATGTGGGTCGGTGCAATTCCCTGAACACGCTACATATCCTATCATTTGCCCGGCAGAAACGAAATCGCCGTATTTTACTTTCACACTGCCATTGCGCAAATGCGCATAGTAAGAATATACTTCGTTATTATGATTGAGCGCGATATAATTTCCCAATCCAAGATTGTTGCCGTGCTTGTTGCGGTCAAACATTCCATCATTGGTTTTATAGACATATCCATCCGCAACTGCATAGACCTTTACACCGCTGTCTGCTTGTTTCCAGCTGCGTAATACCATGTCTGTTCCCTGGTGCCCGTCGTATGTTTTATCACCACAAAAAGGATCCTGTAAACCTTTAGATGTATCATGGTCCACATAATTTACGATATAAAAATCCTTTCCCGGAGTTCCCTTCAATGGCATGTCAAATTTTACCTGAGCTGATAAAATTCCATTGATCAGTAGAAGAAAAAAAGTAAGGGTTGTTTTCATAATTATTATGCAAGCTACTAAAAATTTCCCATTAGAAAAACCACGTTACATTCGCCCTGCCAACATTTACTGCCTTGGAGCCTTCGGATTTTCTACCTTCATAACTGAAGGTAAGTTGCAGGCTGTTTTGCAGTCGTTGATTCCACGAGGCAGTCCATGTAAAATTATCACCGGGCCTGAGCCCTGCAAGCATTTCGTAGGCAATAGGAGTGCTGGGGTCGTAATCATATTTGATGCTGATATAATCGACGCGGGCGGAAATGATTGCCTTGCTGAGCCAGTTGTATCGTGCTTCCAATCCCCCATCTTGTTGGTATTCTTTTTCAAAGGGATCCGTAAGTGTATTATGCTGGTCGGTATAATAATAATTCAGGTTGAAACGCAGTTTTTGCGTAACCTGCCATGCAAGGATTCCACCCTGTTTAAAATAATGTATGACGAAATCCTTGCTGCTGAAATAGTCCGAAGCAAAATAATGTGTTGCGAATGTGTAGAGTGGTTCCAGCGTGAAAAACGTATTGAGGTTCCAACGCATATTGATGGTGTTATCGAAATTATTTCGGCTGTCAAAACCGCTTACTAAAAAAGTCTTGGAAATATTATTGGAGTATGTGTAATCCGCTCCCCAAACAGGGCTGGTGCGGTTGAAGTAGAAAACATTTCTTATCTGCGAAGTAGTTGTTACCAATTGGCTATCGCCAATCCTTGTGTTGAATGGATTCAGGGTAGCAAGGGTAGGATCGGTATGAAGTTTATTCAATATGCTTATGCTTGCATTATCCGTAAAACGTGAGAATAATTTTGCAGTGGCAGTCTTCGCGGTAAAGAATTTTCCGGGTTGCAGTTTGATGTTTTGCTGGTATTGATTTGTGACTGTGGCCTGGTATTGTGAGGAAGGAACAATTACCCGTACATATTCGCCAAGGTCTTTAAAAGGTGCAAGTTCAAATTCATTGAATTCCTTTAAGCCGTTATGATTATAATCTATCCACACATGCGTCCCTTGCCCTATGGCCACCTGCACATAAATATAATCCTTGCGCAATTCCCGCCCGGTGGATATTTCATAAATGGAACTCATGTTTAATGCTTCATGAAATAAATTCAGCAAGTATTCCACATGGGTCAAATACGTACTTTCTTTTTTCTTTGGGGCATTTGTTCCTATGGCTGTGTCAGCAACATTATTTCTGTATTTAAAATCAATTTTCAATTGCTTTTCAGGATTGGCAAGAAGATATAGTTTTGCCAGCAGGTTTTGTCCGGTATTGCTGTTTGTAAAATTATTATGATAGGCGGAATAGTCCCTGCGCTGGTTTAATTCCAGTCCGTAAACAGTCTTTGATTTATCCGGATTACTGAAGTAAACTTTTTCTTCGTCGTATTTAAAATTACCGGTGGTTATAAACTGGGTTCCGTTGACAAAATAGCGGCTTTGTTCCTCTGTTGCACCTACACCAACTCTGAATAATTTGAATGAGCGGGAGAAATCTGTAAAGTATTTTTCAGCGCGCTGGTCGTGCATGGAATCCGGTTTCTGGATATTATTTATAAAGGTAAATGCCGCGGATGAATTTAAAACATATTTCCCCAATTCCAGTTTCAAAGTGGGATTTTCCAGAAGGCCATTGAAATAATCACCGCGCTTATAAAACGAAGTTGCATTGCTAAGGTTAAAAGAACTTTTTGTAAATAATTTTGCAGTCAATGAACCAAGGTTATCGTCAGCGATGTCAGTAAAACCGGCAGAGTTTGTAAGCTGTGGAATCCATATCCGGGTGAACTCCACGTTACGCGTTCTTTCCACTTATGTATAATCCTTGTCCCTGTGTTCAAACTCCGCATGGTACTGGATCTTTA